>JBCCEW010000026.1 GCA_039030075.1 Myxococcota bacterium
CCTGGACGACTTCATCCTCCAGCAGGTGGATCCCGCCTCGACGGTACTACCCGAACCCGGGCGGCCTTGGCTCATGGCTCTCGGAGCCCTGCTGACAGGCGCGTTGGCAGTCTCTCGAACGCGGGGCTGAAGAGCCGAAGCAACGCAGCCTGTTTCCAGACGATGGCATGACCGACGACCAGCTCGACAAGATTCTCGACCGGCTTCCGTACACGGATGGGTCTGCGAGGCGTCGCTTCATGGTGGGCGCGATCGTGGGGATCGGGATCTATCTGATGGGAGGCGCAGAGACCGCCGGGACGGCGTTTCCGAAGCTGCTCTCCGATCTGCCGACCTCTGCGATCCCGGTCGTCCTGCTGCTGCTGTACGGCGTCGGAAGCGTGGTGCAGTCACTGGGCGACGTGTTGCTCGCGCCGATGGCGAATCGGATCCGCAATGTCCCGGTCGCGCTGACGGAATGGGCGAGACGGCTCTTTCGGGGGAAGGGCAGGTCGGGAGAGGAGGAAGCCGGGGAGGGTCGTCGCAGCGGCCTCGACCTGGGGCGCTTTCGGCTCAGGCTCGGCCTGGACGCGCGCGAGGCGCTGCGGACCCTGCCAGAGCCGGTGCAGCACGGGCTCGAGCGGCCGTTGGGGCGCTTCGGGGAGCTCGGCCTGCGAAACGCGCTTGCCGAGCTGCGAGACGAACAGTCGCGGAAGTGGGCGACGCGCCTGGTGGCGCGGGCCCACGATGTGGGCTCGGTCACGACGGCCACGGTAGTGCTCGTCGCGCTCGCCTTCGCGGTGGAGTCCACACGACCAGAGGGCGAGCCCGCTGACTTCGCGCTCAGTGAGGCTGCTCAGGAAAGCCTGGACAAACTACGCCGCGCGGCCCGCGACGCTCCGGAGGCGGAAGACCGTGAGAGCGAGCCGGCCCTGCAACAGCCTGCTAGCTGGAAGTCGGCGGGGTCGTTCCAGACTGGGTTCGAGATCAGCGCAAACGAGGCACTGCGCCTCGCCAAGCTCGCCGACGCTTCGCCGGCGTTCTTCAGGCGATTTTGTGCGATCAACCAGGTCGTCAAGTGTCGGACGCCCGCCCGGACCTCCAGGGAGTCTGCGGAGCTTCTCTCGGAGATCCTCGTCGGGCTCGAAGAACTCTTCAGCGACGCCAGCTTTCGGGACGTCCTCACAGTCGATCGGGAGAACGGCCGGCCGAGTGAGTGGGACCAGCTTGCGCGTCTCACGCGTGCCGCGGAGCAGCACGTCGGCGGTGGACCGGACACTAACTCCCGAGCAGGACAGCTCGCGGTGGCCACTGCCATCGCCGTGGTCCCGCTGCTCGTGACCTACGTCGGATTCTTCCTGGCGCTTCGCTACGCGATCGAATCGACCCTCGAGGAGCTCGCGATCGCGCGAGCCTCTGCCAGCGATGGGCCAGGCCAGAGCGGCGTACCGACCGACGCCTCCGGTTGACGAGAGCCAACTGCGGCGGCTCACCAGGAGGACGCGGTCGCCACGCACCCGCGGAAAAGAAAGAGCCGCCGACCGGGGGACCGATCGGCGGCTCTCGAATTGGTAGCGGGGGAGGGATTCGAACCCCCGACCTCCGGGTTATGAGCCCGACGAGCTACCAGACTGCTCTACCCCGCAGCAAAAGGGAGGTAGGGAATAGCGAGGCAGCGCGGGGCTGTCAAAGCGCCAAACCCTCGCCGAGTCGCGGAGCTGGCCCGCGGTGTTGCGGATCGTGCGCCCGGCGTCGCTTCAGCAGCGCGCAGGCGTCTGGCAGCCGCTTCGCAGAAGCCGCTTCAAGCCTTCGAGTTGGCTCGACCAATCGCTCCCGAAGAGTGTCTAAGTGTTTGAAATAATTGAAATATTCTGCGATCCACGTATGCTGTAAGCCACACCGTCACAGCGGAAGGAGACGGCCCCCATGCAGAAGCAGCACATGCAGCAGACGATTCATTCGAGCGCGCGCGAGCGCACCCAGCGACGGGGCGTCCTGCGCCTGTCCGCGGGTGTCCTGGGCGCCGCGTTCTTGCTGGCCACGCCGATGGCAGCCAGCGCCGAGGTGTATGGCTGGCGCACCGATGACGGTGTCTTCGCCTATACCGACGACAAGGACCAGATCCCCTCGCGCTACGTCGATCGCGCGGTGCGGGTGAACCAGAAGCGCCTCGCCGACTACCCCCGGCTGACGAAGGAAGACACCGCGACCACGCGGAGCGTGTCCGACCGACTCGCGAAGCGCCTCGAGCACCTGCGCCGCCTGAATGCGACCGAGACCGTCGCCGCGCGCGGCTACGCCCCGAGCGCGGGCGCCGGTGGCCGGACGACGGTGTCGGTGGCGACGGGCAGCGCGCAGGCGCCGAACCTCGACATCGAGACCGACGCCAGCAGCGAGCCGATCGTGGTCGAGCCGATCCTCACGAAGGCGCCGGGGAAGATCCGGACGCGGCGCTCCACGGTGATTCGCCAGGGCGACAAGACCCTCGCGATCGTGAAGGGCCGACCGCACTCGATCAACCCGAACGAGGACATCTACGACGAGGACGAGCTGCTCGACCGCTAGAGGGTCGAGGGCCGCTCAGGCGGGGCGGTCACCCGCCTCGCCGGTCTCGTCGATCTCGAAGCGATCGGCCGAGACCCGCTCGTAGACGTAGTTCTCGATCAGCCGCGCCTCGTCCTGGCCGAGCTTCAGGAACTGAAGCCCCATGCCGGCCCGGGCGTCGGCGTTCGGGGGGCGTCGCCACACGACGCGCGCCGAGGGATGGACCGTCTCGTCGCTGGCGGGCAGGGTGAACTCGACGTCGAGCTCGGTCTCGGGTTCGAGTGCCGTGTCGGCTTCGACGAACATGCCGCCGCGCGAGAGGTTGAGCGCCCACGCCCAGGTCTCGTCGCCCGCGCTCGACCGCAGACACACCTCGGTCTCGAGGGGCACGCGGTCCAGGCCGCGCACGGTGAGGCGCAGGAAGCGGTTCACCGCCTGCAGCAGGGTCACGCGGGAGAGCGGCTTCTCGAGGACGTCGTCGGCCCCGGCGCGCACCGCGCGTTCGTGCTCTTCGGGCGAGCGCCCACTCGTCACGATGATCGTGGGTGTGCGGCGCAGGTCGACGTCGTTGCGCAGGCGGGTGCAGAGCTCGTCGCCGTCCATGGCCACCATCGTCAGGTCCGAGACGATGATGTCGGGGCGGTGGGCCCGCGCGATCTCCAGGGCTTCCGTGCCGTCGGTGGCCGTGAGCACCCGAGCGGTTCGTCGCAGGAAGGTGGTCTCGATCTCTCGAAACATCGGCGCATCGTCGACCACCAGGATCGTGCGGCGCGGCTCCTGCTCTTCGGCGAGGCTCATCCGTCGGCTCCTGAGAGTCCGCGCATCAGGGCGGGCAGATCGGGCGCGACCCGCCACACGCTGCTCATCCCTTCTTCACGGGTCCACACCTGACGGTCGAGGACACGGTGTTCCACGAAGTGGGGCAGCACGTAGCCGCGGTAGGTCACGTCGACCTCCGCGCTGGTGAGTTCTTCTTCCTCGACATCGAGCTCGCCGATCTCGTAGTCGGTGATGCGCACCTGCTCGAAGGGCGAGGCGAGGGCGAGGAAGTCCTTGCGCAGCTCGGGGTCGACGTAGCGCGCGGCCATCTCCAGGTCGCCCCAACGGATCGCCTTCGTGTAGCGCTTCTGCGCTTCCTTCAGGGCGTAGGCGTGGCCGAGGGGATCGCTCGTCACGCAGCCCGAGAGGCCGAAGAACAGGACCGCGAGCAGCAACCCACCGGCAAGACGCATGAAGCTTTCCCTCGAGAGTTTCCGGCAGGACCGGCCGCAGGGTTCCGTCCCCACTGGGCTTTCTATCGGCCGGTCGGGACGGGAGCTGGAGTCGGGGCGGGGAGCCTGCGGTGGGCCGGCAACTACCCGGTTCCGATGGCGTTTTTCGCCGGCCCGCGGCGTCCTAGGCGGGCTCGGCGGTATCGAGGGCGAGGATCTCGGCGCGCAGGGCGTCGAACGTCCCAGCCATGATCCCGTCGCGGGCCCGCTCCATCAGACGTAGGTAGAAGCGCAGATTGTGGATCGAGGCGAGGGTGACTCCCAGCACCTCGCCGCTGCGGAGCAGGTGCCGCAGGTAGCTCCGGCTGAAACGCGCGCACGTGAAGCAGTCGCAGGCGGGGTCCGGCGGCGCCGTGTCCTCGCGATAGCGGGCATTCTTCAGGCGCAGGAGCCCCTGGCTGGTGAAGAGCACGGCATGGCGCGCGTGGCGGGTCGGCAGCACGCAGTCGAAGAGGTCGACGCCGAGCCCGATCGCCCGCACCAGGTCGGCGGGTTTCCCGAGGCCCATCAGGTAGCGGGGAGCCGTCTCGGGGAGTGCGGCGTGGGTGAGCGCCACCAGCTCGTCGCGGGCGTCGGGGTCTTCCCCCAGACCCAGCCCACCGTGGGCGAAGCCGCGGAAGCCCAGGCCGTGGGTGGCGGTAGCACTCTCGCGTCGCAGGGCGGGCAGGGCGCCGCCCTGGACGATGCCGAAGAGCCACTGGTCGGGCCGTTTGTGGGCGGCGATCGAGCGTTCGGCCCAGCGCAGCGTGCGCTCGGTGGCGGCGCGCACGCGCAGGTCGGCGGACGGGTCGGGTGGGACGCACTCGTCCAGCACCATGGCGATGTCCGAACCCAGGGCTTCCTGGATGGCGACGACACCTTCGGGCGTCAGCGCGCGGCGGCGCCCGTCGACCGGCGAGGAGAAGGTGACGCCGTCCTCGTCGACCCGCGCGCGGTCGGAGAGGGAGGTGACCTGGAACCCGCCGCTGTCGGTGAGCCAGGGACCGTCCCAGCCCGCGAACCCACCGAGCCCGCCGTGGGCCGCGACGATGTCCTCGCCCGGCCGTTCGTGGAGGTGGTAGGTGTTGGCGAGCAGGATCTGCGCACCCGCCTGAGCCAGCTGCTCGGTGGTCACGCCTCGCACCGCGCCGTAGGTGGCCACCGGCATGAACGTCGGGGTGCGCACCACGCCATGGGCCGTGCCCAGGAGACCCGCCCGCGCGTCCCCGTCGCGTTGCGTCACTTCGAAGCGTCGCGGGTCGCTCATTGGATCAGCATCGCATCGCCGTAGGAGTAGAAGCGGTAGCGCTCGGCGATCGCCTCGCGGTACGCGTCGAGCAATCGCTCGCGCCCGATCAGGGCGGCCACCAGGAGCAACAGCGACGAGCGCGGCAGATGGAAGTTCGTGAGCAGGGCGTCGACGACCTGGAAGGGGTCGCCAGGCGTCAGGAACAGGTCGGTGGTGCCGCGCGCAGCCGCGACGTTTCCATCGCCGCTGGCGCAGCTCTCGAGGACCCGGGTGCTCGTGGTGCCCACCGCGACCACGCGATTCCCGCGTTCGCGCGCCGCGGCGATCGCGTCGGCGGTCACGTCGGGGAGCTCGAAGCGCTCGACGTGCAGGCGCTTGCTGCGCAGCTGCTCCTCCTGGAGCGGCTGGAACGTGCCCGGCCCGACGTGCAGCACGACCTCGGCGCGTTCGACGCCGCGCGCCGCCAGCTCCTCGAGGACGCGATCGCTGAGGTGGAGGCCCGCCGTGGGGGCCGCCACCGCGCCGGCCTCGCGCGCGAAGACGGTCTGGTAGCGCGCGTCGTCGGCCGGGTCCGAGGCCTCGCGTCGGATGTAGGGGGGCAGCGGCGCTTCGCCGGCCGCATAGGGCGACACGCCGGGCTCGAACCGCAGGACCACGCGGCCGTCGCCGGGGAGCGCCACGACCTCGGCTTCGAAGCGGGCGCCGCGTCCTTCGAAGGCGAGCTTCTGGCCGACGCGCTGCCTTCCGCTCGTCTTGAGAAAGGCCTCGTAGGAATCGGGCGCCGGGCCCGGGCCGAGGAGCAAGGCCTCGGCTGCGCCGCCGCTGTCCTTGTGTCCGCGAAGGCGCGCGGGCAGCACGCGCGTGACGTTGACCACGAGCAGGTCGCCGGGATCGAGCAGCGCCGGCAGGTCCCGCACGCGGCGGTGGGCGAGGGGGCCCCCCGCGCGCGGCACGCAGAGCAGGCGTCCGCCGTCGCGTTCTGCCGGGGGTTCCTGGGCGATCAGCTCGGCGGGCAGTTCGAAGTCGTAGGCGTCGAGGTCGATCGGCGCCGGCTCATTCGCCACCGGGAGCCTCGACGCGCAGCGCCTCGAAGAGTGCGGGCTCGGTCACGATCGAGTCGTAGGAGAAGAGCACGCGGTTGCGAACGCCGGCCGTGTCGAGGATCTCGACCTGCCGAACCGCGCGTGCCGGGTTCTTGGCGAAGAGCCAGCTGCCGAGTCCCATCCAGATGCGATCGCC
Organism: Myxococcota bacterium; assembly: GCA_039030075.1. Classification (NCBI taxonomy): domain Bacteria; kingdom Pseudomonadati; phylum Myxococcota; species Myxococcota bacterium. The sequence goes on from JBCCEW010000026.1 coordinate 6,262, forward strand.
GACGGGCAGCCCGGAGAAGTGCTCGGCCTGATAGCGCAGCAGGCGATCGTCGACGGTGTACGACATCGGAATCGCCACATCGAGGGACCCGTCCTCGAGCCAGCGGCGCCAGTCTTGCCCCAGCACGAGGTAGCCGCGATCGGCGTAGGTCCAGACGGCGGCCGAAAGGACGACGCCGGGGCGCACGCGCCGTGCCTCGGAGGCGATGTCCGCGACCAGCGACGAGAGCCGATCGCGTCGCCAGCGGTCCCAGGCGTTCGCGTTGCGGAGCGAGTCGCCGATGGGTGCCTGCTTGCCGGTCTCCTCGAGGAACCGGGCGCGCGTCGAGGCGCCGTAGCCGAAGTCCAGCCCCACACCGAAGCGGGTGCCCGGCGCGAAGGGCAGCACGTCCGGATAGCGGATGTAGTCGAGGTGCAGCCCGTCGAGCGCCGGGTAGCGCGAGAGCAGCTCCGCGAAGGTCGCGGTCAGCCGCGCGTCGACCCCCGGAGCCGCCGCGTCCAGGTACACGCCCGGTGTCCCCATGCGGTAGTAGCGCCGATCGGGCTGGGGCACGTCATAGCCCGGGTAGTCGAGCAGGGAGCGCCCCTGGCGGTCGCTGAGGACGACATCTCGGCCCAGGTCGGACACGATCGGCGCCTTCGCGTTGCGCGACAGCGACAGCACGTTCACCCAGGCGTGCACGCGAAAGCCGGCGGCGTGGGCCTGCTCGAGCAGGAGCGCCAGCGTATCGACGCCATGGCGCTCGAGGTTCTCACGGTAGGGGGCCGGGTCGGCGAGGCTGGCGTCGTACCAGGCGCGGCCGCCGCGGTAGACCTGAACGAAGAGATCACTTGCACCCAGGGCCCGAGCTTGCTGCAAGAGAACAGGAATTCGGGCGGGGTCGTTCAGGACCTGCACCGCCCCTTCGGCCAGTACCCAGAGCCCGCGGCGAGGCTCTTCTGCTGCCGCCGGTTCCTCGGCAGGAGCCGGTTCGGGCGGGGTGCTGGGGACGGGAGGCGGCGGCGCCTCTTCCGCGGGACGGCACGCGGTGGCGACGCAGCCCGTGGCGACCGCCGCCGTCAGCAACAGACCCAGCAGTCCACGCCCGCGGATCGAGCGGCCGGTGGCTACGCGCGCGGGTTTCACGGCGGCCGAAGCTACCCGAGCGCTGGGGCCCTCACAACGCGCGTTGAACCCGCTTCGTCCGTCCCGCACACTCCTCGGGTGGACGCGGGCGGCAGTGGATTGGGGCGAATGAGACCGAAGAGCACGAGCTGGCGCATGCGCCATTCGAACCCGCGCCGACGTCTCGTGGTCCTGGGGTGTGCCTTGCTGGGAGCGCTCGCGGTGAGCGCCCCGATCACCGAGGGCAGCGACCGCTCGGCGCCGCTCTCCTGGGTGTTGGCCGACCCCGGCCGCGGGCTGCGTCACGCGGTCGATGCGCTCGAGCGGGGCGAAGGACACCTGGCGGACGCCTTGCTGCGCGCCGTGGCCGAGCGCCATCCCGTGATCGCCGACCACGCGGAGCTGCTGCGGATGCGCCTGCGCGTCGAAGCCCAGGACTACGAGGGCGCCGTCGCCTTCGAGTCCGCCTGGACGCGTCGCGAGAGTCCGCTGCGCCCGCGCTTCTACACGCTGCTCGGGGACGCCTATCGCGCACTCGATCGCGAGAAGCGCGCCCGCGCGGCCTGGGAGTTCGCGTCGGTCGGAACGGGCGGGCGACAGCGTCTCGCCGACCTCGAAATGCGGATCGCGCGCTCCTATCTCCGCCAGGGCAATCACGAGCGCGCTGCCGAGCGCTTCCTCGAGGTCTGGACGCGCTACCCGGAGTTCGACGCGGCGGATGCGGCGGGCGCCGAACTCGAGACCCTCGAGCGTACCCTGGGGAAGCGCCTGCGAACCCCGGACCGCTGGCGCCGTCGCGGCGATGCGCTGTACCGCCGCTACCACAACGAGACCGCACTCGAGGCCTACGACCGCGCGCTCACGGGTGGGCTCGGTGCCGACAGCAAGGCCCGCGCGCGACACCAGCGCGCCGAGACGCTCTTCCGGCTGCGCCGCTACCCCGAGGCGATCGAGGCCTACGACCTCTTGCCGCGCAGCGACAAGCGCCGCATCCAACGGGCCCGCGCCCAGGCTCGCTCGGGTCAGGTCGGCGCGGGGGCACGCGCCCTGGAAAAGCTCGGGGCCGATACGCGCGGCGCCGACGCGATCCGAGCCACCTATCTGGCGGCGCTCCTGTGGGACGGTGAGAACGGCGGGCCGAAGGCCCGGCGGCTCTTCTCCGAGGTGATCCGACGCGCGCCGAACTCCAGCCTGGCCGCGTCGTCCCGCTGGTGGCTCGGTTGGGATGCGTTCCGCAACGGCCAGCACGACACCGCCGAGCGTTACTTGCGCGAGCTCGCGGCCGTCGAGAAGGATCCGATCGCGGCGCTGCGCCCGCGCTACTGGCGGATCCGCGTGCGCGAAGAGCGCGGCGACGGCGATACCGAGGAGGCCTACGCGGCGCTCGCCCGCGACTATCCGTTCACCTACTACGGCTGGCGCGCGCTCGAGCGCACGGAAGGGCCGGTGCCTCCGCCCGCGCGTCGGCTGCTCGACGGCGGTCCCGAAGCGCTGGGTCCCGCGGACCTGGCACGCGCGCGCATCCTGCTGGAAGCGGGGCTGGTGGAAGAGGCGCGCGAGGAGCTCGAGCATCTGTTCTCGAAAGCGCGTGGCTTCGCCGATCGCATGTCGCTGGCGGGGCTCTACGCCGAAGCCGGCGACTACAGCCGCGCCCAGCGGCTGATGGTGAACGGGTACACCGAGCACCTGGCCCGGGGGCCCGTGCCCGAGCAGATCGAGCTCTGGTGGCACGCCTGGCCCGCGCCCTACGAGCACGAGCTGCGCGCGGCGCAGCAGCCCGGGGCGCCGAGCCCGGCGCTTGTGTACTCGATCATGCGCGAAGAGAGCGGCTACCGGCCCGAGGTGATTTCGGTGTCGGGCGCGCGCGGTCTGCTGCAGCTGATGCCGGAGACCGCGACGCGAGTCGCACGCCGCGTAGCGCTCACCACCTTCGAACCCGACGACTTGTTCCGGCCCGAGGTGAACATCCAGCTCGGCAGCGCCTACCTCGGCCAGCTCCTGGCGCGCTTCGACGGCTACGCCCCCGCCGCGATCGGCAGCTACAACGCCGGGCCCCAGGCGGTGTCGCGCTGGCTCAAGGACGAGCTCGCCTCGGAGGACGTCTGGGTCGAGCAGATCCCGTACAGCCAGACACGCGCCTACGTGAAGCGCGTGCTGCGCAGCCTTCACGCGTACCGCGTTCTCTACTGAGGCATCGGGTCGCTTGGCCACGGGTAGCGGTGATCCCTGGTCGGTTCCGCTCGGTCCGTCCCGGTCCGAAGGGACGCGACGGCTCGACGTCGTGGGCTTCGGCCAGATCTCGCTGGATCGGGTGGCCACGGTCGATGCGTTTCCTCACCCGGGCGGTCACGAGAGCCAGCTCGGCGGTGCACTCGATCGTCCCGGTGGCCAGATCGCGACCGCGGTGCTCGCGGCCCGCACGCTGGGGTGCCGTGCCGCGCTGGGCGGTGCGATCGGCGACGATGCCGAGGGTCAGTCGGCGCTCGCGCCTCTGCGGGCGGCGGGGGTCGACACGGCGGGCGTGGCCGCGGTGCCCGAGGCCCGGACCCGCAGCGCCTGGATCTTCGTCCGGCGCGGCGACGGGGAGCGCAGCGTCCTCGGGTGGCGGGATCCGCGCTGCGCGATTCCGTCGGACCTGCGCGACCGCACGGCCATCGCCGACGCGCGTCTACTGCTCGTGGATACCGATGACCTCGACCTCGCGCGCTGGGCGGTCGACGTGGCACGGCAGGTCGGAACGGCGACTGTGCTCGACGTCGATCGCGCCGATCCGGACACGTGCAGGCTGGCGCGCGACTGCGATTTTCCGATCGTTTCCGAGCTCTTCGTGCGGGACCTCTCGGATTTGCTCGATGTCGAGAAGGTGCTCGGCGAGCTACTGGCTGGCGCCAGCCGACTGGCCATCGCGACCCTCGGGCCGCGCGGCGCGGTGGCGATGCTGCCGGGGGGCGCGACGCGCAGGCAAGCGGCCGAGGCGGTGTCGGTCGTCGACACCACCGGAGCCGGGGATGTCTTCCGGGGCGCGTTCGCGTGGGCGGTCCTGGAGGGCTGGGGCGCCGGCGCCTGCCTGGCGGTGGCCGGTGCGGCCGGGGCCCACGCCTGCCAGGGCCTGGGGGCGCAGGCGGCGTTGCCGACCGCGGAGCGGCTTCGAGCCCACGCCAGCGCTCCCGCCGCCTAAGGAGAGCCACGCGAGTCGCCGAAACGAGGACCATGGCGTCGGGCAAAGCGAAGAGCACGCTCCTGCAGCTGTTGGTGCTGCTGGCGATCCTGGCCGGTGGCGGGGCCTACAACTACCACCGCAACCTCGACCTGGAGCAGGCCGAGCAGCGCCCCTATCGCACCCTCTCCGATGCGGATCTCGCCACGCTGCTGGCGGCGACCGAGGCCGAGTCCGAACGCCTCGACGGCCGCTACGAGCAGGCGCGCGGGCAGGGCGCTTCGCGCGCCACGGGGCAGGCCGGTTTCCAGGCGTTCGAGAGCGCCCAGCGCCGCGGTCGGGCGGTGCGCGAGATGGGCTATCAGGCTTCCGAGATGGGCGCGAGCCTGGCAGAGCTGCGGAGCGAGACGGCACGGCGCGAGGCCGATGCGGGGGCGTGGTACGCCTTCGCCGGGGACGAGTGGCGGCCGATCCTGCGGCGCGTCTTCCACGTCGAGCTCTAGGAAGGCGCGACCCGCGTCATCCGCGGCGTCCGGCTTCGCCCGCTACGAGCTCTCTTCTTCTTCCTCTTCCTCGACCTCGTCGGGCTCATCGACGCTCGCCAGGCCGAGCCCCATCTCCGGCGTCTCCTCGACGATGATCTCTTCTTCGTCCTCGTCGAGCAGGCGGGGCTTCGCCCGCGGCTCTTCGGGCTCGGGGTCGGGCGTGCGCGGGGGCGGCACGCGCACCTTCGCCTTGCGCGGGGCCTCGTTCTGGTTGGCGCCGCACTTCGGGCAGATCGCTTCGGCCTTGCCCAGGTCGTAGAACTTGGCGCCACAAGAGAAGCAGACGTGTTTCTGTCCGAGCTGGCCGCCGCCGGCGACCGGCTTGATCACCGGAGTCGGACGGGGCAGCTCCGGCCGCTTCGCGGGCGAGCGGCTCGGCCGGACCTTCGGTGCGCGCTTCGCGCGTCCACCGCTCTTCTTCGTGGCCGGGCGCGCGCCCTCGGGCTTCGCGATCGGCGGCTCGGCCTTCTTCGCCGGGGCTTTCTTCGCAGCGGCCTTCTTCGCGGCCGTCTTCTTGGCGGTCGTCTTCTTGGCGGTCGCCTTCTTCGTCGTTTTCTTGGCGGCGGCCTTCTTCTTCGTGGCGGCCTTCTTGGCCGGCGCCTTCTTCTTCGTCGCTTTCTTCGCCGCAACCTTCTTCTTCGGGACCGCCTTCTTCTTGGTGGCCTTCTTCTTCGAGGGCGCCTTCTTCTTGGTGGCGGCCTTCTTGGTCGCTGCCTTCTTCTTGGCGGTCTTCTTTTTGGTGGCTTTCTTCGCAGGCGTCATGCGTCGTCTCCGACCCGAAGTTGAATGAGATCGGGCGCATCTTCGATGCGCTCCAGGCCGAGGGCGCGGAGGTCCTCTGGGCTCCCGATCTTGGATTCGTCGATCTCCACCCAGCCATTGCCTGCGGGGGCGGGGAGGCCCGCAGCTTCGAGCCAACCGCGATATCGCTGGGAGAGATCGCGGCGGGAGGTTTCGGGCGATTCGCCGCCCGAGGCGTTCTTCACCGGGGAGTACTCGGAGCGCGGTGCCTCGACGACACAGACGTCCTTGGCGGCGGGCAGGGCGTCGAAGACGAAGCGCTCGAGCTTGAAACCGTTCTCCGCGGCCGGGGTCTGGGTGGCACCCTTCGCGTCGGCCTGGGGAATCTTCTTCGCGGATGCGTGGAAGGGCAGCCAGCGCTCGGCGTCGCTCGCGATCCGGCGCACGAAGGACACCTCGAGCGCATGCACGGCCACGTTGCCCGCGCCGTAGAGCAGTTCGCCCTGGGCGTCGCGCGCGTTGCGCTGTTCGTCGTTGATCTCGGTGTACTCGACGACGCCCATCGCGCCATCCACGCGTGCCAGCACGCCCATCTTCTCGCCAGGCTCGCGCTTGCGGAGCATCTTGCAGGACATCTCGGCGCGGGCCCGGGCGTGGTGCCCGAGAAATACCGGGTCGCCGAGGGGCAGCATCGGGTTGTCGACCTGGTAGTAGAAGATCGTCGAGATGCCCCGGCGCTCCATGTCGTCGAGCGCGCCCGAGTCGAGCAGCGCCGTCAGGGAGCCACCGTGGCCGTCCGGGTTCTCGAAGACCCGATCGGGCTTCTCGAGCATCAGCTTCCCGTCGAAGTCGAAGCTGGGAACCATGCCCTGGCAGAGAAAGAAGACGTCCCGTTCGGGCACACCGAAGAAGCCTTCGGCGGCGAAGCCATCGCGGGTCGCGGCGTCCGTCGCCGGGCTGGTCATCACGTACCAGGGGATCGCGGCGCCCGTGCGGGCACGCAGGTGCAGGAGCTTCTGGGCCTGGAGCGCGAACAGGGTGCGTCCGCTGGCCGGCCCGAGCGGGTAGAGGCCCTTCGGCCCGGGGTAGCCCAGGCGACTCGCCTGTCCGCCGGCCACGACCATCACCGCCGCCCGGCCATCGCGGAGCAGGGACTCACCGGCCGCCTCGGCCTCGGCCCAGTGCTTCGCGTCGCCCCCGTGCTCGGGCAGGGCGACGACTTCGGGCGGTTCGAGGCTCGGCGTCCCGGAGGCGTGGGACCGTGTGGCCTGGAAGCCCCGGATCAGGCCCTCCAAGTCCAACGACGCCAGCTGGCGCCCCAATCGCTCCTGCCCCGACGGATCGAGTTGCTCCCAGAAGGCGAAGACATGCCCTTGGCCCTGGGCCTCGAAGCGGGCCTTCAACTCCTGGAAATCTGCCGTCGCGGGGCCTTTGCTCACCACCTCGCACCCCTCGGCTGCACTGGGGGCTCCCTGTAGCACAGCCAGGAAAGCCCAGCACGTCTGGGCAGATGGGACGCCGTTCTGCGGAACCCGAGCGATTCGGGCTGGACCCGGCGCGCTGCGGTCGCCGGCCGGGTGCTGGGGAATTTCCCTCGCCTCTCCCCCCGGGCGCTCGGGAGCCTCAAGTGGGAGTTCGCGGGCTCCGATCTCGCGGTCGATGCCCGAGCCGAAGCCCCGCGCGACCCACCGCGACGCTGCCCGGGACGCGGTGCCTGCAGGTACCCCGGCCGCGGAGGGCGGGCGCGTGCGGACCTTCCCCTGCACCGGCTGCGGGGCGGACCTCGTCTTCTCGGTGGGCCTCCAGGCCCTCGCGTGTCCGTACTGCGGCACGACCCGGGATCTCGACCTCCGCCACGATGCTCCCATCCCGGAGCAGGACCTCCTCTCGGAGCTCGCGCGCCTGGCGGAGCTGCGCGACGGCGCGAGCGAACGAGCGCCTGTCCTGACCGCGGTCTCCTGCGACTCCTGCGGGGCCGAACTGCGGCTCGGGCCTCACGCCCAGGCCGATCGCTGCGCCTATTGCGACGCCGTGCTGGTCGGCACGCCGAGCGCCGGGGACACGGCTCCGATCGACGGAATCCTGCCGTTCCGCATCCAGGCCGAGGCCGCACACGAGGCGCTCGAAGCCTGGCAGCGGGCCCTCTGGTTCGCACCGAACGCCTTCGTCCGCGCGCGCATGCCCGATGCGCTGCAACGCATCTATCTGCCGTACTGGTGCTTCGATGCGCTCACCTTCACGCGGTTCACGGGCGAGCGGGGCACGGCCCACCGCACGACGGTGAAGGTGAACGGACGGCGCACCACCCACACCCGCTGGAGCTGGAAGTCGGTGTCGGGAAGCTTCCAGCACGTGTTCGACGACCACCCGGTGCCCGCCGACGCGACCCTCCCCGGCGAGGTCCTGCGCGCCCTGGCGCCCTGGCCGACCGAGCGCTGTGTTCCCTTCGAAGCCGGCCTGCTCGCCGGCGCCGTGACGAAGGCGTGTGAGATCGAGCTTCCCGAAGCCTTCAAGATCGGCAAGCGCGAGATGGAGTCGCGGCTCGGCGATCGCGCCCGTCAGCAGATCGGCGGCGACGACCAGCGCGTGCACCGTCTCGAGACGCGCTGGGATGCGCTGGCCTACAAGCACCTGCTGCTGCCGGTCTGGGTGGTCCCGTTGCGCTGGCGCGAGCGCGTCTACTGGTTGGTGGTGAACGCCGAGACCGGCGAGGTCCAGGGCGAGCGACCGATCTCGAAGTGGAAGGTCGGACTGGCCATCGCCGCTGCGCTGCTCGCGGTGCTGGGCGTCGCGCTGCTGAAGGAAAGCGGGCTCTAGCGGCGTCGGGCCCAGCCGACGCCCGCCACGATCCCGACGCCCAACACCAGGAAAGCGAGCAGGCCCGCCGTCGGCACGGGCGCAGGTGTGAACTCGAGCACCGCGAGCGACTCCGCCGCGATCGTGACCTGGCTCCCCATGCCCGGTGCGATCGAAATCCCGCCGCTCGGGTCTTCGAAGCGCCAGATCCGGTGGGGTCGCGCGGGCGCCCCGGCGAGGGAGATGCGGACGCTCCGTGCCGTGGCGTTGCGGTTCACGACGAGGACGCGGGTGGTCGCGCCGATCTGGCTGGCGAGGAGGGCGCCCAGCCCGGCGTCGAGCCTGCCGTCGGGTTGGCTCGCGGCCGCCAGACGTCGGGCACCGGGATCGATCAGCAGGGCGAGGAGCTCGTACGCGCGATAGCCCGGCTTCGGCTGTCCGGCGTGGTCGACGACACCGAGCTGGATCGAGCTCGGGAAGAAGTCCCAGAAGATCGCGCGATGCGCGCGATCGAGGCCGGCCGTCGCGCCGAGGGCGAGGACGGTCGCGATGTGGAGGGGTGGCTCCATGCTGGCGGCGTAGGCCGCATCGCCGGCGGACGTGGCGAGGTTCGGGCCCCACTCGGCGAGCGCGAGCTCGATGCTCGCGTAGTTCGTGGTCGCCGCGGCGGTGGCCGCGACGCTGGTGATCACGTCGACCACTTCGAGCGGGTCGTTCGCGTAGGCGTGAAAGGAGATGAAGTCGAGGGGGACGAACCCGCCCGGAACCCCGGCGCTGTCGAAACCGGTGAGGACCGTGTTCGTGACCGCTTCGGTGGCGAAACTGCCCAGCCCGAAGCGCAGCTTCCCGGCGTCCGGGTGACTCGAGCCGCTCCGGTAGGCGTCGAGTGCGACGAGGGTCTGAATCGACATCTCGAAGAAGCGATCGAGCGGCCCCGACTGATCCTCGAAGTCCGGGTCCCAGAAGAACGGAAACTCGGGTTCGTTTCCGACTTCCCAGTAGTGAACCGGGCGACCCGGTTCCGCACCCACCCCTTCGACGATGCGTTCGACCACGCCGGTCGCAGCCGCCGCGAAGACCGCGGCGTCGGCCGGTCGGATGTTGCTGACGCGGTTCTGGAAGCTCCAGCTGCAATTCGTGCGTAGCGGTGTCGGGTTGACCGCCAAGGCGCGCGGCATGGCGTCGAACGAGACGAAGGAGGAGGCTCCGAAGGTGGCCGCCGTGTCGATGACCTCGCGGAGGTAGTCGAGCTGGTAACGGGCATCGTCGTTCGTGTCTGCCAGCGTGACGGGCTGGCCGTCGTCGGAGAACCAATCGCGGGACGCGATCAGCGCGAGGTCGTTCGGTTCGGACGCGGCCATCTGCGGCAGCGGGATCGGGCAGGGGGACCCGTCGGTCAGGGTCGAAAAGAGCTGGGTCGAGTTCTCCCAACGCCCGACACTCACGCGCCATTCCGAGAACCCGATCGCCTGCATGCGCGCGGGCAGCCCGGGCTGGCCCGCGTAGTCGTAGAGCGCGCCCGAGAGGTCGTAGTGGCCGAGCAGGGCGGGGGAGAGCGCTTCGAGCGGGGCCGCGGGGTCGAGCGAGATCTCCCAGTCGGCTGCGGCCTGCGCGTGGGCGGCCAGTGCTACGAGGGCGATCGCGCAGGCCACGCTCAGGCGCGCGCGCACCTTCCGGAGGCACACCTGGACGGCGGAACACGGCGACGACGCCCTGCGTGAGGGAAGGCCGAAAGGCATCGTCGCCATTCTCTCACGGGCTTGCCGGGACGGGACAGACGAAGTCGGCCGGCTTGACCGTGAGGAGAGAACCGTCCAGGCGCGGCAGCAGTCGCTCCGCCGTGTTCCCTACCAGGAGCCCGGGAACGCCCCCGCGCGAGACCGTGCCCATCACGACGAGGTCTGGGGACAGATGCGCGAAGCCGTCGAGGACCGCCCGAGAGGGCGAGGTCACGCCGACGTGCAGCATGGCGCTGGCCGCCGAGCGGCTGCCTTCGAGCGCTCCGTGGATCTGTTCGATGGCCTTGGTGCGCTCGTCTCGTGCCCACTGCTCGCTCACCGCGTCGCCTTCCATCTGCACGCTCAGCGGTCGTTGCAGCGCGTGCACGACGTGGAACTCGGCATCGGCGAGATCCGCGAGGGACGCGGCGAGGGCGATCACGCGATCGCCCACGGCCGAGAGATCCGTCGCTGCGAGGATGCGGCGCAGGCCGGTGGACGCGTCGGGTTTGACGACCCAGACCGGGCACGGGCACTTCCGGAGCAGCTTTGCCGTCACGCTGCCGAGCAGCGGAGCGTTCGCGATCGAGCGGGTTCGTTTGCCCGCGATCACGAGATCGCCGCCGTGGCGCAGCACGTGTTGGGTGATCGCGCGCCAGGCGGGGGCTTCCTCGCTGGCGACGTCGACCTCCAGCCCCGTCGGCACGGTGTCGGCCGCGAGTGCGGCCAATGCCGCCGGAGCGTCGCTGGGCGCGGGCGTGTCGACATAGCCCCCGTCGGCGGCGCTCCAGGCTTCATCGGGTGCGCTCGAGTGCAGCAACGTGATGCGTGCCCCGTTTCGCTCGGCCAGCCAGCAGGCCTGGTCGATCGCGCGGCGGCTGCCCACGCTCGTCGACCCGTCGGCTGCCAGATCCACGCCGACGACGATGCTTCGAAGCGTCTCCATGGCCCTTCCTCCCGGCTGCGCCCTGTTCCTCCGCGCAGCACCTTCTCGATGTACGCAGCAGCTGATTGCTGCCGAGGCACTTCGCAAGAACGATGCCGGGCTGGCGAGCGAGGCGAAGGGGCAGGGCGGGTGCACGCTGGGGCGATTGGGCACACGGCGGGGCGATTCGCCTCGGCGGCCGGCCGCGTTTCGGATCCCGGCGCAGGGAGAGGGTCTCTCTTACTCTCGGGCGCGGCGGCGCCCGCGACCGAGCGAGTGGCGTTGCCGAGCGAGGCCCTCCGACGTGTCCCTGGAATTCTCCGAGCTCGAGATCCTCTTCCTGCAGGCCCTCGCGCTAATGACGACCGCCTGCCTGGTCGTTCCCGTCTTCAAGCGTGTGGGGCTGGGTGGCGTGCTCGGCTACTTCGCTTCTGGCGTGCTCGTGAAGTGGCTCTTCTCGGCGAGCTTCTCCGGCCACGCCGCCGAAGAGCTGCTGCACTTCGCCGAGTTCGGCGTCGTCCTGTTCCTGTTCGTCGTCGGCCTGGAGCTGACGCCCGCCGCGCTGTGGCGCATGCGCCGGGACATCTTCGGATTGGGGCTGGCCCAGCTCCTCGGCTGCGCGGCGCTCCTCGGAGGCGCCGCATACGCACTGCTCGGGCGCGTCGAAGTCGCCACCACCATTGGGTTCGGGCTGGCGCTCTCGTCGACCGCCGTCGTGATGCAGCTCCTCGACGAACGAGGCGAGCGCGGCACGCGTTACGGCAAGAAGGCGTTTGCGGTGCTGTTGCTGCAAGACCTGGCCATCGTGCCGCTGCTGCTCGGCGTCGAGGTTCTGGGCGCGCAGGGCGAGGGCGGTGCGCAAGGCAGTGGACTCGGAGCCCTCGCGATCTCCGCGGCTGCCGTTGCCTTGTTGGTGTTCGCCGGTCGCTACCTGCTGACGCCCCTCTTCCACCTGGTGGCGCGCAGCGAGCTGCGCGAGCTGATGACCGCGAGCGCGCTGGCCGTCGTGATCGGGGCCGCGATGCTGGTCGACCTCGCGGGGCTGTCCTACGCCATGGGCGCTTTCATCGCGGGGGTGATGCTCGCCGAGTCGGCCTTCCGCCACGAGGTCGAGGCGAACATCGAACCGTTTCGCGGGCTGTTCCTCGGACTCTTCTTCATGGCCGTGGGCATGTCGATCGATCTCGGTGTGGTCGCGGCCCAATGGCACGTGATCGCCGGCGCCACCGCGGGCGCGATGGCGATCAAGGCCGCACTCGTGCTCGGCGTCGGACGCATCGGCAGTCTCGACGGGGCATCGAGTCGCAAGCTCGCCGTGGCGCTGTGCCAGCACGGTGAGTTCGGCTTCGTTCTCTTCGGGGCCGCGGCCACCGCCGGCGTCCTGTCCCCGGAGCTCGGTTCTACGCTGATCGCCATCGTGGGGATGTCGATGGCGCTCTCCCCGCTGCTGTTTGCGGCGGAGCAACGCTTCACCCGAGAAGAACCCGAAGTGCTGGAAGAGGACTTCACCGATGCGGGCGCTCCGGTGCTGGTGGTCGGTTTCGGTCGCTTCGGACAGATCATCGCGCAGATGTTGTTCACGACCGGCGTGGGCGCGACGATCCTCGATCGTGACGCCGAACGGGTGCGCGAGGCCCGATCCTTCGGCTTCCGCGTCCACTTTGGCGATGGCAGTCGCGCTGAAGTCCTGCGCGCCGCGGGCGGGGCGGAGGCCTGCATGATCGTGGTGGCGTGCGGCCTGGCGACGGAGACGGATCAGACCGTCGCGGCGATCCAGCGCACGTTCCCCGACACCCCCGTGCTCGCCCGCGCCTTCGACCGGCGACACGCGATTCGACTGCGCCAGGGCGGCGTCGAACGGATCGTGCGCGAGACCTTCGACGGGGCGATCTCGATGGGCGCTTCGGTGCTCGAGGAGCTGGGGCAGCCGCGGGAGGTGGTTCGCTCGGTGGCCCGGGATGTCCGCAGCCGCGATCTGGAACGTCTCCGGCACCAGATCGCGGGCGCCGACCCCACCGACTTGATGCGGGTGCGCCCCGAACCGCTGCGCCGCAGCTAAAGGATCCAGGCGGGCCCGCTGGGTGCAAAGTCCTGTCTGGGCTCAAAGTGGGTCTGGGCGCATGCGCGACGGCGGGGGTTCCAGGAGTCCGCTTTCAGGGTGGGGGCAGCCGCTATGCTGGCCTTTTCCCGGGGCTTCGTGCCCCCGTTCCCCCCGAGTAGGACCATGATCCGCGGCGCCCCCTCCGTTTCGCGAGCCAGCGTGATGCTGACGTTGGTTTTCCTGTTCTGGGCGCAAGCAGCCGAGTCCCGCAGCGCGCGGGTCGTGCGCATCGGCGTGGTCTCCGACGGCGAGTTCATCCTCGAACCTCTCGACGAGATCCTCCGCAGCGAGATCCGCGACCTGCTCGAAGGCGAGTTCCGGGTCGAGTTTCCGGAATCGGCGCAGGTCACGGTCGGGGCCACGCCCGAGACATCGCGCGATCTGCTCGAGCAGGTGCTGGCGTCCCCGGAGGTCGACATGGTCGTGGCCCTGGGTCCCGTCGGTACGGCGGCGCTCGCAACGATCGATCCGCTGCCGAAGCCGGCCTTCGGGACCACGGTGATCGACCGGGAGTTGCAGGGCTTTCCGATCACGCCCGAGGGCACGAGTGGTCGCCGGAACCTCGCCTATCTGGTGGACGATCTCTCGATCGGAGAAGCCCTCGAAACCTTCGCCGAACTCGCGCATACCGAGCGGCTCGCGCTGCTGCTGGATCGCACCCTCGCCGACGAACTCTCGGAGGTCGTCGTCGCCGTCGGAGGAGAGACCGAGTCACGAGGCGTCCGGATCCGACCGATCGCCTTCGAGCGTCCGATCGAAGCCACCCTGGAGAAACTCCCCGAGGACGTCGACGGCATCCTGCTCGGCTCCCTGTTGACCTTCTCGGCAGCCGAGGTGGAGACGCTCGCCGCGGCGATCGCCGAGCGGAAGCTCCCGAGCTTCGCGCTGGTGAGCTCGCGCGAGGTCGAGCTGGGCATGCTGGTCACCGCGGCCTCGTCGGCCGACTCGCGCCAGCTCGGACGGCGTGTCGCGCTGATGATCCAGGATACGCTGCTCGGCGCCCGTCCCGAAGATCTACCCGTGGCCCGCGAGGTCCGGCGCGAGATGACCCTCAACCTCGCGACGGCGCGGAAGATCGGGCTGCCGGTGCGCTTCGATGTGATGGAGAAGGCGGTGTTGATCCATCCCGGCGGCATGCCCGGCGCCGTCCCGCTGTCGATCGATGCAGCCATCGAACGCTCGCTCGCAGAGAACCTCGACCTGCGTTCGCAGGACCGGGTCGTGGCCGCGGGCCGAGAGGATGTGTGGCAGGCGCTGTCGCTGCTGCTGCCGTCGGCGTCGGCCAACAGCGTCGTGGGCTGGTCCGGTGGGAACCCGAACCCCGAGTCGCGCACGACCTCGGCGGGCCTGACCGCCCAGCAGGTGCTCTTCGACGAGAGCCTGATCGGAAACCTGACGATCGCGCGCTACGGCCAGGAGGCGGTGGAGGCGGTGCGGGAACAGGTCCGCCAGGACCTCGTGCAGGCCACGGGAACGGCCTACCTCGAGGTGCTGCGCGCCGCGACCGCACTCCGCATCCAGCGCGAGAACCTGCGCGTGACCCGGGCCAACCTCGAGCTGGCCCGCACGCGAAAGCGGATCGGCACGGCGTCGGCCGGGGAGGTCTACCGCTGGGAGAGCGAAGAGGCGAACGCGACCCGCGATCTGGTGCTCGCGCGGGCCACGGACCGCAACGCGCGCACATCCTTCAACCGTGTTCTCAACGTTCCCCTCGAGAAGCCCTACGACCTTGATGATGTGACGATCGAACAGATCAGCCCGATCTTCTCGGCGCGCGAACTCGAGCCGTACTTCGAGGCGCCCGCCTTGATGGAACACGTCCGGGAGTACGTCGTGGCGCGCGCCCTCCAGTTCGCGCCCGAGCTGGCCGTGGTCGACGCCCAGGTGAAGGCCCAGGAGCGCTTGCTCGACACGCGGGGGCGCACCTTCTACCTGCCGCGCTTGCTGGCCACGGCCCAGGCCGACCGGATCTTCGACCAGGACGTCGGTGCGGTGAAGGGCGACGAATCGCGCAGCTGGTCGGCCGGGGTGCAGGCGTCGATTCCCCTCGCCGAAGGTGGCGGCCGAGTCGCCGAGCTGCGCCAGGCCCGCGAAGAGCTCGCCCAGCTGCGCATCGACCGCCGCTCGGAAGCCCAGCAGGTCGAGGAGCGCGTGCGGACGGCCGCGAACACCGCCCAGGCGAGCTTCGTGGCGATCGATCTCACGGCGCGCGCCGCCGAGGCCGGCCGGCGCACCCTCGAACTCGTGACCGACGCCTATTCGCGCGGTGCAGTCGACGTGCTCGACCTCCTCGATGCCCAGAACAACGCGCTGGCGTCGGAGCAGCTCGCTGCCAATGCGGTCTACGATCACGCGATCGATCTCCTGGCCCTGCAGCGCGCCGGCGGGGAGTTCGAGCTGCTGGAAACGCCGAGCCAGCGCTCGAACCGGGTCGAACGCATGCTGGAGTTCCTGTCGGACCGCACCGGGACGTTCGGCGTAGGCCCGACCCCGATCCCATGAGGTATCCGTTGCGCGAGAACAGCACTCGGTCGTTCCTGACCTCGTTGACCGTCGGGCTCTGCCTGACGATGGCGCTGGCGTGCGAGGAGGAGGCCGCGCTCGAGCGCGAGGTGATCCGCAGCGTCGTCACCACCCGCATCGAGGCGCCGGGCGAGCGGCGCAAGCGGGTCTTCAGCGGGACCGCCCAGTCCCGCGATCGCACGGAGCTGAGCTTCCAGGTGAGCGGCAAGATCCAGGCGATCCATCACGGGACCGGCGATCAGGTCCCGGCCGGAACCCTGATCGCGGAGCTCGAACCGACCGACTTCGATCTGGCGCTGCGCGAGGCGCGCGCCGCATCGAGCCAGGCCGCTGCGGAGGCGCGCAACGCATCCGCGAACTACCGCCGCGTTCGCGCACTCTACGAGCGGGAGGGCGTGTCCCGCGAAGAACTCGATCAGGCCCGCACAGCGGAAGAGACTACCCAGGCGAACGCGAGCGTCGCCTCGAACCGCGTTCGCCAGGCCGAACAGCAGCTGGCCTACACGAAGCTCTACACGCCGAGCGACGGCGCCATCAGCGCCGTGCCAGCCGATGCAGGCGAGAACATCCAGGCCGGCGAACCCGTCGCGATCTTCCAGACCGGCGGTCCTCCGGAAGTCATCATCGCGATGCCCGAGAATCTGATTCCCGCCGTCAACGAGGACGACCCGGTCGAGGTCGGCTTCGACGCGTTTCCCGACGCGCGCTACGACGCGGTCGTGCGCGAAGTGGGGATCGCCCCCGACGAGGGTGGGACCACGTATCCGGTCACCGTCCAGATCGACGCCGACTGGGCGCAGATCCGCCCGGGCATGAGCGCCGACGTGGCGTTCTCCTTCGCGCTGGACGAGCAGGACGCCGTGATCCTCCCGGTCGGAGCCGTGGGGCGGGACCGCTCGGGTCACTACGTCTTCGTGGTCGAGCCGGAGGCCGAGGCCGAGACCCAGACGGAGACGGCGAGACTCGAGCGCTTCGGCACGACCCGAAAGCGCTACGTCGAGGTCGCGGAGATCGTGGACGAAGGAATCGCCCTCCGCGACGGCGTGCGCGGAGGCGAGCGCATCGTGATCGCCGGTGTGCCGCGGGTTCAGGACGGCCTGCGCGTGCGGATCCTGGACGAGGGCGACTGGCCGTGAGCCTCACCGAGCTCGCGATCTCGCGGGATCGCATCACCGCCATCGCGACGCTCCTGATCCTCGTCTCGGGGACGAGCACCTACTTCTCGATGCCGCGGGACGAGGATCCGGGCTTCCTGATCCGGGTCGCGACCGTGCGGACGATGTTCCCGGGTGCGAGTCCCACCCGCGTGGAGCAGCTCGTCACCGATCGCATCGAGACCGCGGTCCGGCAGATCCCGGAGCTGGAGAAGGTCACCAGCCAGTCGCGCGAGGGCATTTCGCTCGTCACGGTCGAGTTGCGCGACGAGATCTTCGACCTGCAGCCGGTGTGGGACGACCTGCGACGCAAGGTCGAGGCGATCGAGGGGGATCTGCCCGACGGGATCCAGGGGCCGTTCGTCGACGACGAGGTCGGCGATGTCTACGGCATCCTGATCTCGGTCACCGGGCCGGGCTATGCCTACCGCGACCTCTATGAGGTGGCCAAGGACACGCGGGACGAGCTGCTCCTGCTCGTGGACGCGGCGAAGGTCGAGATCTACGGCGCCCAGGAGGAGCGCATCTTCCTCGAGTTCACGAACACGCGCCTGGCCGAGTACGGGCTCTCCCCCGCGATGCTCAAAGACATTCTGGCTGCCCAGAACATCCTCTCGGCCGGGGGCAGCGTGGTCGTCGACAGCGAGCGCCTCTCCCTCGAACCCACCGGGAACTTCGAGACCCAGGAACAGCTCGCCGAGGCGGCGATCGCGATCCCGTCCGGCGAGCTCGTACCGCTCCGCGACATGGTCGACGTGCGGCGCGGCTACATCGACCCGCCACGCGTGCTGCGTCGCGCGAACGGCGCCCCTGCGCTGGGGCTCGCCGTCTCGATGCGCGACGGCGGCAACCTGATCGAGCTCGGCGAGCAGGTGACGGGAGTGCTCGATCGCGTGAGGCCGCGCTTCCCGCTCGGCATCGAGCTCGAGCTGGCTCAGTTTCAGCCGGAGATCGTGAGCCGCAAGGTGAGCGAGTTCGAGTCGAATCTGCTCCAGTCGGTCGCCATCGTGGCAGGCGTCATGCTGATCACGCTGGGCCTGCGCACCGGGCTGATCGTCGCGTCGCTGGTGCCGAGTGCGATGGTGTTTGCGATCGCCGTGATGGGCGGTCTCGAGATCGGACTCGACCAGATGTCGCTGGCCGCGTTGATCATCGCCCTCGGCATGCTCGTGGACAACGCAATCGTGATGTCCGAGTCGATCATGGTCCAGATGGCGGCAGGGAAGCGGGCGGTGGCCGCGGCGGTCGACAGCGCGAAAGAGCTGGCGGTCCCGCTGCTGACCTCGTCGCTCACGACCGCAGCGGCCTTCCTTCCGATCTATCTGGCCGAGAACGCGTCTGGCGAGTACACGGCCCCGATCTTCAAGGTCGTGACGATCACGCTGCTTTGTTCCTGGCTGGTGTCGCTGACCCTGATACCGCTGCTCTGCGTGCGCTTCCTCCGGGTCGAACCCCAGGACGAGAACTTCGAGACTCCCTTCTACCGGCGCTACCGGGGCGTGCTGGCCACCGCGCTGCGCCGACCCTGGTTGTCGTTGGCCGCGATGGTCGGCGTCCTGTTCTTCGCGCTCTTCTGTTTCCGGTTCCTCCCGAACATCTTCTTCCCGGACAACGACCGTCCGCTCCTCGTGGGCGAGTTCGCGTTCCCCTTCGGCACGGCGATCGAACACACGGCCGAGGCGACGACCCGGATCGAGTCGTACATCCAGGAGAACCTGCGCGTCGACGCGTCGCGCAGCGAAGGCGTCACCGACTGGGTGACCTACGTCGGAGACGGCGGGCCCCGCTTCACGCTCGGATACAACTCGGAGGAGTCGGCGCCCTACATCGCGGCGATGCTGATCAACGCGACGAATCGCGAGACCAGCATCGAGGCCGGTCGCGCGCTGGAAACCTGGGCGAACGAGAGCTTCCCCGGGCTGAAGGCGACGGTCCGCCCGCTGCAGACCGGTCCGGGGGGCTGGCCGCCGATCCAGATCGAGATCGCGGGCCGCGAGCTCGATCCGCTCTTCGCGATCGTCGACGAGGTGAAGCAGCAGCTGCGGGAAACGCCGGGGACGCGCCTGATCGACGATGACTGGGGGGCGCAGGCAAAGAAGCTCGTGATCCGGATCGACCAGGAGCGCGCGCGCCGGGCCGGGCTGACCAGCCAGGACGTGGCGGTATCCCTCCAGAGCTATCTCTCGGGGCTCGAGGCGACCGACTTCCGCGAGGGCGAGGAGCTCATCCCGATCACGCTGCGGTCGGCCGTGCGCGGGCGCGCGGACCTCGGCGCGCTGGAGAGCATCAACGTCTCGTCGCAGGCCTCGGGCACCGCGGTGCCCCTGAAACAGATCGCCGACGTCGAGCCGGTCTGGGAGCCGGGGATCATCCGGCGTCGCGACCGGCTGCGCACCGTCACCGTCGAGGCGGCCCCGACCGCCGGCGTGACCTCGGCGGAGATCGTGGGCAGCCTCGCGCCGTGGCTGGAGGCGCGCAGCGCCGAGTGGCCGCAGGGCTACGCGTTCCGCTTTGCGGGCGAGTTCGAGGACTCGAGCGCGGCGAACGACGCGATCGGCGAGAAGCTGCCGATTGCGGGATTGGCCATCGCGATGCTGCTCGTCCTCCAGTTCAACTCGCTTCGCAAGCCGACGATCATCCTGCTGACGATTCCCTTCGGCCTGATCGGAGTGGTGTTCGGGCTGCTGGTGGCCCGGAGCTACTTCGGGTTCATGACCCTGCTGGGGGTGATCTCGTTGTCCGGCATCATCATCAACAACGCGATCGTGTTGATCGACCGGATCCAGATCGAGCTCGACGGCGGGCTCACGCCCTTCGAGGCGGTGCTCCAGGCCGCTCAGCGTCGCCTGCGACCCATCCTGCTCACGACGGCGACCACCGCCGGCGGCCTGATTCCGCTCTGGCTCGGAGGCGGGCCGATGTTCGAGCCGATGGCGATCGCCATCCTGTTCGGCCTGCTCTTCGGCACGGCCCTCACCCTCGGCCTGGTCCCGATCCTCTACACGATCTTCTACCGCGTGGAGACGCGCTGATCCGCACGTCGCCGCCAGGCCGCGAACGGACAGGGTGGTGGACCCCGTGCGGCCGGCATCGAGCAGGGTAGGGGGACTGAAATTTCCGGGAATCGCGAGATTCCCCGCAACCTTTTCGCTCGCGCTGCGAATACGTGGGCGGCCGGCATTCCTCGGCCCGCTCAACGAGAGATTCGCATGCGCTCCATTCGCCTCGGACTCCTGGGAGGCCTCGTTCTCGGCCTCCTCGCCACGCCCGCCTTCGCCGACTCGGGTGCCCGCTACCGGGTGACCGTCACGAACATCACCAAGGGCCAGACCTTCACCCCGATCCTCGTCACCACCCATTCCCCGCGCATCGGCCTCTTCGAGCCGGGGACGCCCGCGTCGCCCGAACTCGAGGTGCTCGCCGAGGACGGCGGAACGGGGCCCCTCACCGAGCTGCTCGAGGGCCTCGGATCACGACTGGTCGCCGATGTCGAGACGATCCCGGGGCTGCTGGCGCCGGGCGAGTCGCGCAGCGTCGAGATCCGTGCACGCCGTCGCAGTCGGCTCAGCGCCGCGGCGATGCTGATCCCCACCAACGACACCTTCTTCGGCCTGGACACGGTGCGCCTGCCGCTCTACGGCAGCGCCACCTACTACGCGCCCGCCTACGACGCGGGCACCGAAGAGAACGACCAGAACTGCGCGAACATGCCGGGGCCGCGCTGCGACGGAGACGGACTGTCTGCCGAGCCGGCCGAAGGCGACGAGGGCTTCGTCGCGATCGGGAACGGCTTCCACGACATCGGGACCGTGGACGCCGAGGGCAACGAGATTCTCGGGCCCTTCGTCTACGACTGGCGTAACCCGGTGGTGCGCATCGACGTACAGAGGCTCTACTGATCCCATTCCGATGTGGGGCCCGCCGAGCGCGGGCCCCACACCCAGCGCCCATGCGCGAGCTGCGAGAAGACGAATCCGAAGACGAACGATGGTTGCGCTGGTCGCGCTGGATGTCCCAATCCCAGGACGGCGACCGTGAGGCCTACGCCGAGCTCATGCGGGAACTCGCCCGCGTGATCGACGCCTTCGTGCGCGCGCGCTTCGGGACGTCCCCCTTCGTGGATGATTGTGTGCAGGAGTCACTGCTCTCCATTCACCGGGCCCGGGCGAGTTACGACCCCAGGCGACCCTTCCGGCCCTGGCTCTTCGCGGTCGTGCGGCGCCGGGTGATCGACTGCCTGCGGGCCGACTCCCGGCGGGCCCGGGAGGCCCCGCTGGACACGGCGCCCGCAGCCTTCAGCGTGGACCCCGCGCGCCCGTTGGACGGCGAGCGGATCCTGGCCCGACTCACGCCCCAACAGAGCGAGGCGCTCATCATGACGAAGTTCTACGGTCACTCGATCGCAGAGGCAGCGCGCTCCGCGGGGGTTTCGGAGACGGCGATGAAGGCGCGGGTGCACCGGGCGGTTTCGGAAGCGCGACGCGCGTTGGAGCGGGAAGGGCGTGGACGTCTGCTCGCTGGATTCTCGCCGCGCGAGGAGCAGCTTTGAAACCCGAACTCGACGCCTGGATCGAGCAGGTCAGTGAAGACCTCGAACCCGTCCGCTGGCCTGGAGCCGTGTTGCCGAGGCTGCTCGCCTTTGCCCTGGTGGGAGGCGGCTTCGTGGCTGCGCTCGTGTCGAGTACCGGTTCGCTTCGCGTGGGAGCGCTCCAGGCATTGCTCGAGGAGCCACGCTTCCTGCTGGAATGCGGGGTGGGGCTGGCCGTCTCGGTCGCGGCCGGGTTCTTCGCGCTGCGCGCCGGCATTCCCGGCGACCGCACGGCGCGCACGGGCCTCGTGCTGGTGATCGGCGGCATCGCGCTCTGGGCGGGGCTCGTGGTCAGCAGCGGCGTCTGGCCGATCTTCGAGCCTTCGATGGCGGGGAAGCGCCCGGGCTGCGAGTGGCAGACCCTGCTGTTCGCACTCCCCGGGCTTGCCCTCGGGCTTTTCCTCGTACGCGGGCTGGCCCCCTTCGATCGCGCGATCGCGGGTGGGCTGATCGGCGCGGGCGCGATGGCGCTGCCCGCGCTCGCGATGCAGCTGGCCTGCATGTACGACCCCCACCACGCGCTCACGCATCATGGTCTGCCAGGTCTCGGGGTCGTGGCGTTGGGCGTTGCGCTCGGGCCGATCGTTCTGCGGCGGATCTAGGCGGGCTACGCCTCGGCAGGGCGCTCGTCGATGCCCAGGTGCGCCCAGGCGTCGGAGAGATCGCGGAATACGCGCAGGTGCGGAAGTCGGCCGCCCATCAACGTCTGGAGGATCCGGGCCATCCCATAGAGGCCCGTTCCCCGGACCACGATCGCCACGCGCTGTTGGCGACTCGCTTCGGGGTCGCAGCTCCGCATGCGCCCCAGCTGGCGCACGGCCTGGAGTGAGAGACCCGAGATCTCGTCCACGGCGGAGAAGTCGTAGAGCGCGTGCTTCCAGGCCGCATTCGGGTCCTGCTGGGCCTGCGCGACGAAGCCGAGAAGATCGGCGTCGGTGAGCCTCCCGACCGCGCGTACGACGAACGCCGGCGGTTCCTCCAGGACCTGGAACTCGATCATGGAGGGTGAATAGCTCGACGCGGCCGGTCGTGCCGGACTCGGCCGGGTTTCGCCTGTGGCGACCCTTCGGGCGTTTCGTCCCGTGTTGGGGTGTTCTGTCCGCCCAGTCCGGCCCAGACGACGGCGATGGCGCCCGCCGTTCGACCTCCGCGAGGCATGCCGATTGCACCTGCGCAGGAAGCAACCCACGAGAGGGGAAGGACGGTTGGCGCTCCTTTCGACTGCATCCGTCGCCGAGGGCCTCCGAGCCGAGGCGCTGAGCAAGGTCTATCGGACCGGAGACGTCGAAGTGCGTGCTCTCGATCGCGTCGATCTCGAACTCCACCCAGGCGAACTCGTCGTGATGCTCGGTCCTTCGGGCAGCGGGAAGTCCACGCTCCTGAACATCCTGGGAGGGCTCGACACGCCGACCTCCGGTTCCGTCTTCTTCCGGGGAGAGGACATCACGGCCTCGGACGAGGCGTCGCTGACGGGCTATCGACGCGACTACGTCGGTTTCGTGTTCCAGTTCTACAACCTGGTGTCGAGTCTGACCGCCCGCGAAAACGTCGCGCTGGTCACCGAGATCGCGCAGGACCCGATGGATCCCGTCGAGGCTCTCGCGCTCGTGAACCTCGAAGACCGCCTCGACCACTTCCCGGCCCAGCTCTCCGGAGGCGAGCAACAGCGGGTCGCGATCGCGCGGGCGATCGCCAAGCGACCGGCGATCCTCCTCTGCGACGAGCCGACCGGCGCCCTCGACAGCAAGACCGGCATCGTGGTGCTCGAGGCACTCGAGCGCGTCAACGCGGAGCTGGGCACCACGACGGCCGTGATCACCCACAACACGGTCACCGCGGCCTTGGCCGATCGCGTCGTCTACCTGGCCGATGGGCGCATCGACCGCATCGAAGCGAACGCCGAGCGTCGCAGCGCGGCGTCGCTCGCGTGGTAGCGCCGCGCATGCTCTCTTCGCTCGACCGGAAGCTGCTCCGCGACCTCTGGCGGCTCAAAGGGCAGGTGGGCTCCATCGCGATGGTGATCGCGGCGGGCATCGCGCTCCTGGTGATGTCCCTGTCCACCCACGAGGCATTGCGTGAAACCGCGGCAGCGTACTACGAGCGCTTCCGCTTCGCGGAGGTGTTCGCGAACGTCGAGCGCGCGCCCGTTCACGTCCGGGCCCGGGTGGCGTTGATCGCGGGCGTGAAGGCCGCCGAGACCCGCATCTCGAAACAGGCGATCCTGGACGTCGAAGGGTTCGAGGAGCCTTTGATGGGTCGCCTCGTGTCGATTCCCGAAGGCCGACAGCCGGGCCTCAACCGGCTCTTCCTGCACACCGGCCGCCTGCTCGAACCCGGGCATCCCGACGAAGTGATCGTGAACGCCTCGTTCGCCGAAGCGCACGAGCTGGCCCTCGGTGACACGATCGGCGCCGTCGTGAACGGCCGCCGGCGGGCGTTGCGGATCGTGGGCACCGCGAGGTCCCCCGAGTTCATCTATGTGATCAGCCCGTTCGCGCTGATCCCCGACAAGAAGCGCTACGGCATCCTGTGGATGGGTCACGCCGCGCTCGAGGCCGCCTACGACTTTGATGGGGCGTTCAACGACCTGGCACTCTCGCTCGAGCGGGGAGTCGACCCGCGTCGTGTCGTGGCCGAGCTCGACCCGATCCTGGCGCCCTATGGCGGAGTCGGCGCAGTCGATCGCACGGACCATCTATCGGCCTGGTTCGTCGAGAACGAGCTCGAGCAGAACCGGACCAACGCACGCCTGCTCCCGAGCGTGTTCCTCGGCGTTGCCGCCTTCCTGACCACGATGGTGCTGAACCGGCTGATCGCCATCGAGCGCAATGAGATCGGGTTGATGAAGGCGTTCGGATATTCCCGCGCGCAGGTCGGCTGGCACTACGCGAAGTGGGTGCTGGTGGTCTGCGGGCTCGGGATCGCGCTGGGTTGGGGCCTGGGAGCCGCCCTGGGAAAGTTCAGCACCGCCACCTATGCCCGACATCTCAACTTCCCGCTGTTGATCTATCGACCGGGGCCGACGTCCTTCGCGATCGGAGCGGTCGCGAGCCTCGTCACCGCGCT
Source organism: Myxococcota bacterium (assembly GCA_039030075.1). Taxonomy (NCBI): domain Bacteria; kingdom Pseudomonadati; phylum Myxococcota; species Myxococcota bacterium. The sequence continues at coordinate 30,680 of JBCCEW010000026.1, forward strand.
CGCCGCCGCCCTGCGAGGCGTGCTGCGCGCCGCAAACCTGCCTCCCGTCGTGGCGATGCGTCCACCGGCGCCCGCGAACTTCCGGTCCGGGCCCGGGATGAGAGCGCTCCTCGAACGGATCGCGGACCCGCCGACGCGGATCCTCTTGCGCCAGATCGCGCGGTGGCCGGTGCGGGCCCTCACCACGGGGCTCGGCTTCGCCTTCGCCGTCGCGATGATGGTGCTGTCGCTCCAGTTCACCGACGCGATCGACGTGCTGGTCCGCGCCCACTTCGAGGAGTCCCAGCGCGAGGACCTGGCGCTCGGGTTCGTCGACGCCCAGCCCACCACGATCCTGCACGAGGTCGCGCGGCTGCCGGGCGTCCTCGAGGTCGAGCCGCTGCGGGTCGTCCCCGTTGACCTCCGCTCCGGTCATCGCGCCCACCGCGGCACGCTGCAGGGCCTGTCGTTGGGAGCCCGACTGACGCGCATCTACGACACGCACCGCGGCGCGGTTCCCGTCCCTGCGAGCGGCGTGGCCCTCACCCGGAAGCTCGCCGAGAAGCTCGGCGTGACGGTCGGCGACCGCGTGGCGTACGAGGTGCGCGAGGGGCGACGGCCGCGGGGCGAGCTGCTGGTCGGGGAGGTCTTCGATTCCTCGATCGGGATGCTGGCCTACGTGAACCTGGCCGCGTTGAATCGTCTGCTCGGCGACCGTCCCCTGGCCGAGTACGCCAAGGTCCGCTTCGACAGCCAGGAACGGGGTGCGCTCCTCGCCGAGCTCAAGGAGCTCCCGACCGTTTCCGCGGCAGGGCTCAAGGCCTCGGCGCTCTCCAACTTCCACGCGACGATCGCCGAGACGCTCCTGATCTTCGTCGGGTTCTTCAGCGCCTTCTCCTTCGCCCTGGGCTTCGGGGTGACCTACAACGCCCAGCGCATTGCGCTCTCGGAGCGGGGGAGGGAGCTCGCCACGCTGCGCGTCCTCGGCTTCACGCGCTGGGAGACCCTGTACATCCTCGTCGGCGAGACCTGGCTTCTGCTGCTGGCGAGCCTTCCCCTGGGATGTGGGCTCGGCTGGCTCCTCACGGCCCTGTTCGTGAACGCGCCGGGCTTCGATACCGAGTTGATGCGTCTCCCGCTCGCGATCGACGCAACGACGTACGGGGTGTCGGTCCTGGTGCTACTCGTCGCGGGAGCCGTCGCGGCCCTTGCGATCCGGCGACGCCACGATCGACTCGATCTGGTGTCGGTCTTGAAAACGAGGGAGTAGGGCGGATGCAAACGCAAAACGCACACGGTAAGCGGTTCGCACTGTGGGGAGGGCTCGGAGCACTGGTCGTGTCCGGGCTCGTCTTCGCGTTCTGGCCTGCACCTCTCGGCGTCGACCTCGTCGTGGTGGAGGCAGCGCCGATGACGGTCACCGTCAGCGACGAAGGCGAGACCCGGGTGCGCGACGTCTTCGTGGTCTCGGCGCCGCTGGCCGGCCGCGCGCGCCGCATCGAGGTCGACCCCGGTGACGTGGTGACGGCCAACCAGACCTTGCTCGCCGAGATCGAACCGGCGCAGCCCCTGTTGCTGGACCCGCGCAGCGAGGCCCAGGCGCGGGCCCACCGGAAGGCGGCCGATTCGGCGGAGGCGGCCGCACGCGCCGAGGTCGAGAAGGCGCAGGCGGATCTCGCGTTCCAGCGATCCGAGCTGCAGCGCGCGCGGGAACTCACGAGCAACGGGGTGATGTCGGACCGGGACCTCGAGGCCGCCGAGCAGCGCTATCGAAGTGGGTTGGCGGCGTTGGCCCGCAACCAGTCCGTGCTTCAGGTGCGCGCCTACGAGCTCGAGCGCGCGCGGGCCGAGCTGATGTCTCCCAGCGAGGTGGCCGCACGGCGGGCGGGCTGCGAGTGCGTCTCGATCGTCGCACCCATCGACGGTCGGGTGCTGCGCGTCCTGCACGAGAGCGAGGGCATCGTCGCGGCCGGCGAGCCCTTGATCGAGATCGGCGACCCCGAGCGCCTCGAAGTCGTCGCCGATCTGCTCTCGACGGATGCGGTCAGCGTGAGCGTCGGCCAACGGGCCCGCCTGGAGAATTGGGGTGGGGAGGGCGCCCTCGAAGGCCGCGTCCGCCGGGTGGAGCCTTTTGGCTACACCAAGGTCTCGGCGCTCGGGATCGAGGAGCAGCGCGTGAACGTGGTGCTCGACATCACGAGCCCACACGGGGTCTGGAGCCGACTGGCCCATGGTTTCCAGCTCGACGTCCACGTCGTGCTGTGGGAATCCGACACCGCGCTCCAGGTGCCGTTGACGGCGCTGTTCCGCGATGGCGAGTCCTGGGCGGTGTTCGTGCGCGAAGCTGGGCGCGCGCGGATCCGGTCGGTCGTGGTGGGACGGCGCAATGGCCAGTCCGCAGAGATCCTGGACGGGCTACAAGAAGGCGACGCAGTCGTGGTGTACCCGAGCGAACGCATCGAGGCGGGAATCCGCCTGGAACCCAGGGGCCCGTCGAGTGGAACCGGCTAGAAGGGGCCGGGCCGTCCCCGGGGATCCGGGCTGTCCTGGCCAGAGGCTTTATTTGACATAATCCATCTTATCGGACGTTAAACCCGAGGGGTTCGGAAGGGCTCTCGAAACGCCCGGTCAGGCCCAAGACCGCCAGAACCCGCGCGAAACCCCAGCGTCCCTGCCGCAAACCCGCTATTCGAAACCGCCGGGTGGTTTTCAGTACTCAGATCTTCCTGCTCTGGTTCCTGCCGATCGCGCTCCTCGGCTACTACGCGCTGCCGGTGCGGTTCCGAACGCTGTGGCTGACCGCGACCAGCTATCTGTTCTACGGCTGGGCGCGTCCCGAGTACTGCCTGCTCCTGCTCGGCGTGACCGTGCTCAGCTACGTGGCCACGGCGCGGATGGACGCGGCGACGACCCCCGCGGTGCGCCGGCGCTGGCTGGTCGCCTCGGTGACGATCAGCCTGGGAGCGCTCGGGTTCTTCAAGTACGCGGGCATGCTGGCGACCTGGCTGCGCACGACCCTCGGCTGGGTCGGCCTGTCCCCGGACGCGGTTCCTGCGCTGTCGATCGTCCTCCCGATCGGCATCTCGTTCTTCACCTTCCAGGCCATCAGCTACACCGTGGACGTCTACCGTGGCCACGGCCGCCCGGCGCGGCGTTTTCTCGAGTACGCCAGCTACATCGCGCTCTTTCCCCAGCTGATCGCCGGTCCGATCGTTCGCTACGAGTGGATCGAGCACGATCTGCACTCGCGCCAGCACTCCTGGGGCAAAGCCTGGCTGGGGCTGCGCTTCCTGGGCTTCGGGCTCGCAAAGAAGGCGCTGCTGGCCGACACCTTCGCGCTCGGCGTTCCCGCCGGCTTCGGCCCCGAGGATCCGGGATTCGTGGGGGCCTGGGTCGGGACGCTCAGCTACACGCTCCAGATCTACTTCGACTTCTCGGCCTACAGCGACATGGCCGTGGGCCTCGGGTTGTTGCTCGGGTTCCGTTTTCCGAAGAACTTCGACTCGCCCTACCGGTCCGCCTCGATCACCGAGTTCTGGCGTCGCTGGCACATCTCGCTCTCGAGTTTTCTGCGCGACTACCTCTACATCCCCCTCGGTGGCAACCAACGCACTGCCGTTCGCACCTACGTCAATCTGATGATCGTGATGGTGCTCGGTGGGCTCTGGCACGGCGCGAGCATCGTCTTCCTGCTCTGGGGGTTCTGGCACGGAGCGCTGCTCGCCATCGAGCGCGCCCTGGGAGACCGGCACCCGCTCGCAAGGCTTCCGCGACCGTTGGCGATCGGCGTGACGACCCTGCTCGCCATGATCGGCTGGGTGCTCTTCCGCGCCGAAGACCTCACGATGGCGGCGCGGGTCCTCGGCGCGATGTTCTGGCCCAGCTCGTTCGCGTTGCCCGCCCTGGTGCATCCCGCGCTCTACGCCCTGCTGCCCCTCGGCTTCGCCGTGTGCTGGTGGGCACCGAACAGCTGGGAATGGGCGCATCGTGCCAGCTGGGGGCGCGCCGTCTCGCAGGCCGTGCTGATCGCCCTCTCCCTCTTCACCGTCCTGGCGTACGCCCAGTCGCCGTTCCTCTACTTCCAGTTCTAGTCCGATCTCAGGCAAAGCGACCTCACGCGAAACGATGTCACGCAAAGACACCGAGTTCTCCGCACGAGACCAGCTGGACCGCTGGGCAGCCGAAGCCCCGTCGGAATCCGTCCGCGCGATGGTGCTACTCGCCGCGACCCCGCTGATCCTGCTCGTGGCGATCGAATGGGCCCCGAGCGGCGAATCGGTCCCCTTCCCCCTCCCGTGGGCCGAGAGCTCGAGCCCGTTCGAGCCCGGTCTCGACGACACGTTCGAGTGCGGACGCGACCTGGTGCGTCGTGCCGCGCTTCCCGTGTTCCGCACGGGCTTCTCCGAGGGCTCGCCGCTGTCGTGTGCACTCACGACGGACGACCGCGGGTACCTCGGGCGCCGCTCGCACGTCCCGGGTCAGCGCACGACCTGGATCGTCGGTGCGAGCTTTGCGACCGCAGGCTCGCACTATGCAGCGACCCTAGGCCCCCGACTCGAACATCACGGCGCTCCGAATGTGTTCAACCGGGCCTGGCCCGGCCGTGGCCCGGCATTCGCCCTGCGTCGGCTCCTGCAGGATGGAGATGTCTCGCCCGGCGACACGGTGGTGTGGACCATCGTTCAGCGAGCCCTGCGGGCGGCGCCCTTTCGGCCCCTGCGTCGGGCCGTCCGCGTCGGAGCGGACAGCATCGAGCTCGAGAGCGGCCCGGATTGGCGATCCCTCGCACGCAAAGTGCGTGATTGGCCGCGGTCGATCGAGGGCACCCTCGAGTTCCGGAGTGTTCCGCGCACCTGGTCGCGCAACCGGAACGCCTGGGCGCTCCCCGCGCGGCTCGACCTGGGAGCCACCTCCGCGGTGCGCCCTGCCCGTCTCGTCGACGGGACCCGAGTCCTGTTCTTCTCCGAAGAGGTGGACTCCTACAGCCGTACCTGGGCCGCCGCCGGTGGCGACCGTCTCGCCGACATCATCGCGGTGGCGTCCCGCCTGCTCGAGAGCCGCGGGGCCAAGCTGCTCGTTGTGTTGATCCCGGACCGGTTCGAGGTGTACCAGCCGCACCTGGACGCAGAGTCGAGCGTCGCCTTCGACGTCGTCGATCCGGGCGAGCGGGTGCCCGAGCGGATGGAGCGCGAACTCCGCGCACGAGGCGTCACGGCGCTCGACCTGTACCCGTTGCTGGCACCGGCCGCGATGGAGACCCCGTCGGCGTTCCGCAGCGACGACACGCACTGGAGCAACGCGGGCATCGACCTCGCGGCTCGAGCGATCGCGGACGTCCTGGCCGGGGAGCCCTTCGCGGGGCGCTAGAGCGCTCCCGGGTGACGGCGATGCGCCACCCGGGAGCTCGGTCTAGCTACTGGACGGGAACCACCCGCGGCTGGCCAGGCTGTCCCAAGGGAGGCGCGGCGGCCGGGGGCGGAGGCGGTGCGATCACCTGGAAGTCGATGATCATCGGCGTGCTCGCCGTGCCGGCACCGCCGTTCGCCGAGTGGGCCGTCACCGCCAGGGTGTGGCTCCCGGCCGGCGGCAGCGTCCAGGGCTCGTAGGAGTTCGGGCCGCTGTCGAACATGGCATACGGAGGCGAGTTCTCGGTCCGGACGACGCTGCCGTCCAGCGCGAACGTCACGCTCTCGACCCCGCCCGACGTCACGGCCACCACCGCCACACGCGGCGTCACACTCGGATCGATCGATTCCCCGAGCCAGGGGTCATGGATCGACTGGTCGGTGTCGGCGTTCTTCAGCGCCAGGTGCGTCACCACAGGGTTGGCCGGCGGCGGCGGCGGCGGCGGCGTGGAGCCTCCGCCTCCGCCGTTGTTGTCGGCCACCAGCGGGTCGGTCCCCGCCTGGATCTCGGCCAGGTCGGAAGCACCGTCGCCATCGGTATCGCTTGAGAGCGGGTTCATCCCGCGCCCGACCTCGAATCCGTCGCCCAGGCCATCGCTGTCCGTGTCGGCCAGGTTGGGATTGGTGCCGTAGGTCGCCTCGTCGGCGTCGGTAAGCCCGTCGCCGTCGGTGTCGTCGTTCCCCGGCGGCGGGGGGGGCGGCGGCGGAGGCGATCCACCGCCCCCACCCGTGGTGTCGTCGACACCGCTGCCCGGGTTGGCCCCGCCCGTCGCGCTGGCGGGCGGATTCGCCCAGCCCACGGCCGAGAGCCGCACAAAGGGCGGCTCGGCATGGCCGTCGGCGACGGCGGCCTCGATGCTGTCGTAGCAGTAGATGGGCGTCACGCCGGGAGCGAAGCTCTCGGTGTTGAAGTCCTTACCGGTCGGGTTGACCCGGCCGTTCGGGCAGCACTCGCCCGGGTTGACCCGGCCCCAGCCGCCCGCCGGACACTCGGCCGCATTGATCCGGTCGTGTCCGCGCGAGGAGCGCAGCGAGCCCGGCCAACCGTCGGTGGCGCCCGAGCCGCCGACGACGATCACCTTCTCGATGTTGTCCCGGATGTCCCAGCCGGCGGTGTTCGTCGTGGTCACCCCGATGTGCCAGTAGGCCGGCAGATCGTGGTTGTTGTTCGATCCGTGCTGCGACTTCGCGCCGATGCCGTAGGCGTTCGGGTTGGTATTGCCCACCACCACGTTGTGGAAGAGCATGCCGCCCGAGCCCACGTTGTCGGTGCAGTTGTTGTTCGGGTGGCCGTACGCGTCGACACCCTTCTTCCATCCACCGATGTTCACGATCTGGTGGGTCGATTGGATGTTCCGCAGCGTCGTGTCCTGGAAGACGATCCAGCCACCGAGGTGGGAGAGCCCGTCAAAGAACTGGACGATGTCGGGGTGGAACTGTCCCCCGGGGTCAGTGATGTCGCCCCAGGTTTCTTCCTTGATGTAGAGCCACTTCACCTTCTGGATGTTGGAGCCCTGCACGCCGTCGCCGCCGTTGGGAACGGTCAGGATCGAGCCGCCATGGGCCATGACGTTGCAGGTCTCGCACGCGCCGAGACTGAGGGCAGGCTGATTGCCCTCGTTGTTCCGGCACGAGGGAAACCAGGTGCCGGTGGAATTCTTTCGCTCCCGGGCCCGCTTGGCGAGGAACGTGATGTCCCCATAGCCCGGCCCCGCATTGACCGTCAGGTCGCAGTTGCCCGGATTTCGGCTGGACGCCCAGTTCGGCGTCGCCGGACACTGTGCCGAGGCTGCTTCGGCCAGCAGCCCGACTGCGAGCGCAACCACCCACGCCGCTTTCTTGATGTGCACAATCAACCCCCCGCGAGCTCTCTCGAACGTTTCGTACAGGTCCCGCTTTGCGTGAGGGTTATTCGAGGATTCGGGCCGTAGAGACTGTGATCCATCGCACAAGCGCACCGGAAAATTCCGTCCCCCCGCGCCTCGCTCGAAATCGGCACACCGCCGGTTGCCTTTTCGGAGCCGGCGGAGCCTAGCAGGACCCGCGGGGAGTCGACGATTTCCCGGGAACGTCACAAGCCCTGCCCGTCTGCCACTTACTCTTTCAGAAGCCATCCAGCCTGCTATTCGTCCGTTACGAGGACCGTTCATGTCTCTCTACAGTGTCGTCAAGGCGACCTATAAGTCCCTGATTCCCAAGAAGATTCGGCACGCGATCTTCACGAACCTGCCGGGCAAGGGGCTGCGTCGAGGGCTGATCTCGACCCTCGAGCGGACTGCCAGCCACGACGAGATCTACGACGCCGACTACTACGACGACGTGGTCGACCGTTACATGCGCAACTCGGCGCCCTCGATCGCCGACAGCATCATGCGCGATTTCGCCCCGACGAAGGTCGTGGACGTGGGTTGCGGTTCCGGCCTCCTGCTCCAGGCGCTCCAGGGGCGAGGCGCCTCCTGTCAGGGCTTCGAGTACTCGCTCGCGGGGATCGAGGTCTGCAAGAGCCGCGGCCTCGAGGTGACCCGCTTCGACATCGAGACGGACGCGCCGCCGTCGGTGCGCGCCGATCTGGCGATCAGTACCGAGGTCGCCGAGCACCTGCCTGCCTCTTGCGCCGATCGGCTGGTGGACTTCCTGGCCGCGATCTCCGACCAGATCGCCTTCACCGCTGCGGAGCCCACGGGCGGACCGCCGGGCACCGACCACGTGAATGAGCAGCCCCGGGCCTACTGGATCGAGAAGTTCGAGAAGCGCGGCTACAAGCTCGACGCGGAGACCGCGGGTCGCTGGCAGCGCGAGTGGGAGCAGGCGGGCGTGACCCCCTGCTACTCGAACACGATCATGGTGTTCCGCCGCACGCCGCTGGCGGCCTAGCCAGAGGACCTCGCGGCCGCCGATTCCCCGCGTGAGGGCCGCTCCCCTCACGCCCCGCTGCCCCGCGCGCCCCACGCCGGGTCGGGCGACGTATCTTCCGGGTTTCCGAATGCGCCCGAAGCGCAACGGACGGCTCAAGCCCTGGCCGCCGCAGGGCGAATGGTCTGAGACCCTTCCCGGAGACGTCTTCCTCTTGGCCGGTGCGATCCCATGGGCTCCCAGCTCGAACCCCTCGCCCTGCTCCTGACGCTCGCGCTGGGGGTGGCGCTGCTGGCGGCTCCCCGCCGCTTCGCGCTGCTCCCGATCCTGGCGGGCGCGATCTTCATTCCCGCGGATCAGCGGGTGGTGATCGCGACGCTCGACTTCTCGATGATCCGGATCCTGATCCTGTTCGCGTTCGCCCGGGTGATCGGGCGCGGCGAGATCCGCCCCATCCAGATCAACGCGCTGGACATCGGCATCGTGGCGCTGGCCGTGATCTTCCTGGTCACCCAGACCCTGCTCTACCAGACGCTGCCCGCGTTCGTGAACCGGCTCGGCACCGGCTTCGACCTGCTGGGGATCTACTTCTACACCCGCTTGCTGCTGATGAACTGGACCGACATGTGGACGACGGTCCGCCTGGTCGGCTGGTGCCTCGGCATCTTCGCGGTGTTCATGGCCATCGAGTGGACGACGGGACGCAACCTGTTCTCGGCGATCGGAGGGGTTCCCGAGTACACCGTCGTGCGCGACGGGCGCCTGCGCTGTCAGGGCGCGATCGCCCACCCGATCCTCGCGGGCGTGTTCGGCGCGTGCTGGACGCCGATCGTCTTCTCGCTCTGGTGGAAGAAGGAGAAGTCGCGGGCGGTGCTCTCCTACCTGGGCGCCTTCTTCGTCGTGGTCTTCTCGGCGTCGAGCACGCCGCTCCTCGCGCTGGTCTTCGGAGCCCTCGCCCTCTGCCTCTGGCCCTTGCGTACCAATCTCCGTTGGCTGCGCTGGGCCGGCCTCGCGCTGATCATCTTCCTGCATCTCGTGCGCGAGAAGCCGGTCTGGCACCTGCTGGCGCGCATCAACGTGGTCGGCGGGTCGACGGGCTATCACCGCTACCTAGTGATCGACAAGGCGATCCAGTACTTCGACGAGTGGTGGATGCTCGGCACCACCAACATCGACCACTGGCGCATTCACGCGAACGACATCACCAACCAGTACGTCGCGACCGGGATCAACGGCGGCATCGTCGCGATGTTCATGCTGATCGGAATCATCGTGATTGCGTTCCGGCTCGTCGGCCGCTCGTTCAAGAGCCGCTACCTGAGCCCGCCCCAGCGACGCTTCGCCTGGACGCTCGGCGCGACCCACTTCACCCACACGGCAATCTTCTTCGCGGTGGCCTATTTCGGGCAGCTCACCTTCATCTGGTACCTGCAGATGGCGTTGGTGGGCGCTCTCGCCGAGATCACCGAGCGACAGACCAAGGGGCTCCGACGGCGCAAGTCCAAGGCCCCTCCAGCCGATGACCCCGCGACGCCCCCGGTGCTCACACCCGCTCCGGGCGGCGTCGCACCCCGCACCCCCCTCCCCTAACCTGGGGACGCCGGCAGCCCGCTGTCGTGTCCCCCCGGAACATCGCTTCTCGCCCCCAGGCGAGCCCCGCGCAGGACACGACCGCTGCCCATGACTTCGACCCCGGGTTCGACTGACGCCACGCCCTTCAGCTTCGTCTGCTGTGTCGAAGCGGGCCGCCTCGAGCCGATGACGGTGCGTCTCGCCGACAGCCTGCGCCGCTACGGAGGGAAGTACGCGAAGGTGCCCTTCTACGCGGTGACGCCGCGCCAGGGACCGTCGCTCTCGCGGGAGACGTTGCGGCGCTTCGACGCACTCGACGTGCGCTACATCCGCGCACCGCAGAAATCGCCGTACACCTGGTACCACTTCTACAACAAGCCGCTGGCGCTGAAGCTCGCCGAGGAGCAGGCGGACACGCCCTTCATGGCGTGGCTGGACTGTGACCTGCTCGTCCTCGACGAGCCCGAAGAGTTCGCGCTCGAAGATGGCTACGACTTCATCGCGGCGGCGCCGGGTCACGACATCATCGGCACCACCGGGCCCGGCGACCCCCACGAGCCGCACTGGGCGAAAGCCTGCGAGATCGTGGACGTCGGCCTCTACGACCTGCCCTGGATCACGGCCCACGTCACCCAGCGGCGGATTCGTCTCTACTGGCAGGCCGGCGTCTTCGGGTACCGGCGCGACACCGGGCTCGCCGCCGACTACCTCCACTGCTGCGACCGACTGCTCGACGCGGGCTTCGGTCTGCCGGCGAACGGCGTGCACTGGCTCGAACAGATGGCGCTGGGCTTCGCGATGGTCCGCAAGGGGCTCGCCTATACCGAGCTCCCGGAGTCCCACAACTACGCGGTGGCGAGCTACCTGGACGAAGAGCGCGGGGACGATGTCCTCGAGGCCGCGCGCGTGCTCCACTATCACGACGCGATGGATCCGGGCTATTGGGATCGCTTCCTCTCGGTGATGCGGCACTCGCACCCCGAACCTGCCACTTGGCTCGAACCCCAGGGCCCGATCCTCGATCCCCAGTCCCGCCCCGTGCAGCTCGCGGCGAAGCTCCTGCGCGGCTGGCGCTTGTCCCAGCGCCGCCGCCACGAATCCCGGAGCCCCGTACGATGAGCAGCCCGCGATCGCCGATCATCGTGATCGGTATGCTGCGCTCGGGTACGACCATGAGTGGCGGCCTGCTCGAGGCCCTCGGCGCCTTCATGGGTGTGGACCAGGAGTGGAACGGCGAGTCGCTGTTCTTCCGCCGGCTCAACGAGTGGATGGTCGAGTACAGCGGGGGCAACGTCGAGTTCCCCGACTCCTATCTGCTCGCGCGCCGACACCGGCGCCTGATGGAGCTGCACAACGACTACCTGCGCGTGTCGATCGATTCGCCGCGGGCCTTTCGGTTCCTCGGATGGAAGCGCTACTGGCGCTACCGCGGCCTGAGCCGGATCGATGAGCCCTGGGGTTGGAAGGATCCGCTCACCACGATCACGCTCCCCAATTGGCTCGCCGTGTTCCCGAACGCGCGGGTCGTGTGTCTGCGCCGTCACGGCGTCGACGTCGCGGCCAGTCTGCGCACCCGCCATCGCTGGATGTTCGACCGGGCCGAGGAGAGCTACCGCAAGCGGCGCTGGCTCTACCGTTTCAAGCAGAAGGACCGCGGCTTCGCCGACCTGCGCGCCGCCTTCCTCGGGCGGGGCTTCTCGATGTGGGAGCTCTACAACCGCCAGGTCTCCCGCTACCTCGCCCTCTACCCCGAACAGACCCTCGAAGTGCACTACGAGAAGCTGCTCGCCGACCCGGCGAACGAGCTCGGGCCGATCGCCGCGTTCTGCGGCATCGACACGACCCCCGAGGCCGTGGCCCGGGTGGCTGCATCGGTGAAGCCGTCGCGGGCCTTCGCCTATCAGAAGGACCGCGAACTCGCGCGCTTCGCCCGCGCCGTGGAACCGCGTCTGGCGCGCTACGGCTACAAGGCCTGAGCGCGCGAAAGCAACCGTCTAGGTCTGCGCCACGCGTCGGCCGAGGTAGCCCTCGCGCGGCTCACCGGCGTCCAGGCGCTCGCGGAAGTTCTCGATCGTGCGCTCGAGACCCTGCTTCAGCGGGATCGTCGGCTCCCAGCCGAGCTTCTCCTTCGCACGGGAGATATCGGGCTGGCGCTGGGTCGGATCGTCTGCCGGGAGCGGCTCGCGCTGAATGCCGGCCTTGCTGCCGACCAGCTCCTGCACCGCTTCCGCCAGCTGCAGGATCGAGAACTCGCCGGGGTTGCCGATGTTCATCGGCAGGTGGGCGTCGTCGCCCTCGTAGCGCATCAGGCGCAGCATGCCCTCGACGAGATCGTCGCGGTAGCAGAACGAACGCGTCTGGGAGCCCTCGCCGTAGATCGTCATCGGCTCGTCCGACAACGCCTGGCAGACGAAGTTCGAGACGACGCGGCCGTCGTCGAGCGCCATGCGGGGACCATAGGTGTTGAAGATCCGGATCATCCGGATGTCGACGTCGTTGGCGCGGTGGTAGTCGCTGAAGAGCGCCTCGGCGCAGCGCTTCCCTTCGTCGTAGCACGAGCGGATGCCGATCGGGTTCACCCTGCCCCAATAGGACTCGGGCTGGGGGTGGATGTCCGGATCGCCGTAGACCTCGCTGGTGCTGGCCTGCAGGATGCGCGCGCCCACGCGTTTCGCGAGCCCGAGCATGTTCAGCGCGCCCATGACCGAGGTCTTGATCGTCTTGATCGGGTTGTACTGGTAGTGGATCGGCGACGCCGGGCACGCCAGATTGAAGATCCAGTCGACCTCGAGCAGGATCGGCTCGGTGACGTCGTGACGGATCGACTCGAAATGCGGATGCCCGTTCAAGTGCGCGATGTTGCGCTTCGCGCCCGTGAAGAAGTTGTCGAGGCTGATCACGTCGTGACCGTCCTCGAGCAGGCGATCGCAGAGATGGGAGCCGAGGAAGCCGGCGCCGCCGGTGACGAGGACGCGCGTCACGAGGCGCTCCCGGCGTAGCCGTCGGGGTGGGTCTCATGCCAGTGCCAGGCGGTTTCCATGATCGCGTCGATCTCCGTGTAGCGCGGCTTCCAGCCGAGCACCTGCTGGGCTCGGGTCGGGTCCGCAACGAGTTCCGGCGGGTCGCCGGGGCGGCGATCCCCGGTCGTGACCGGGATGTCTCGACCCGACACGCGCTGCGCCGAGTCGACCACTTCGCGCACGCTGAAGCCGCGCCCCGTGCCCAGATTCAAGCGCAGGCCTTCGCCCGGACGCAGGCGATCGAGGGCGCGCAGGTGGGCGTCGGCGAGGTCGTCGACGTGCACGTAGTCGCGAACGCAGGTGCCGTCGGGCGTCGGGTAGTCGGTGCCGAGGATCGTGAAGCCGTCGCGCTTGCCGAGCGCCGCGAGCAGTGCCAGGGGGATCGCGTGGGTCTCGGGCTCGTGGTCTTCGCCGCGGCGGGCCTCGGGATCGGCACCACAGGCGTTGAAGTAGCGAAGCGCGGCATAGCCCAGACCATAGGCGTGGGCGTAGTCGGCGAGCGCCCGTTCGATCACCAGCTTCGTGTAGCCGTAGGGGTTGACCGGCGCCTGGGGCGTGTCTTCCGAGATCGGCACCTTCTCGGGGATGCCGTAGGTCGCGCAGGTGCTCGAGAACACGATGCGACCGACGTCTGCATCGTGCATCGCGTCGAGCAGCGACAGCGTTCCGAGCACGTTGTTCTCGTAGTAGAGCGACGGGTTGGCGACCGACTCGGCCACGAGGGCATAGGCGGCGAAGTGCATCACGGCGTCGATGCGGTGCTCGCGGAGGACGCTCGTCAGTCGCTCGCGCTCGGAGAGCGAGCCGCGGATCAGGAGTTCGGCCGGGATCGAAGCCGCGTGTCCGCGGGACAGGTTGTCCCAGACGCGCACGTCGTGGCCGGCGGCGAGCAGCTGGGCGACGGCGTGGCTGCCGACGTAGCCGGCGCCTCCAGTGACGAGGACGTTCACGATCGCGCCCGCGCGGATCGGGTCTCGGAACGCGTGCAGAAACGGCGGTGGGCTCGCATGCGCGTCCTTTCGGCTCTCGGAAAGGCCAACCTTACCCTGGGCCCGTGAGCGCGAGCGTCGCTAGCGGCTGGCCGCGGCGCGCAGCTCCAGCGCCTGGGCCTCTTGGTGGCTCGGCAGGGACAGGTCCGGGGCCTCGCGCTCGAGGCGGTCGTAGAGCCCCAGCGCCTTCTCGGGCTCGCCGGCCTGGGCCCAGCTGCGGGCCGCGTCGGCCAGCGCCCAGTCGCGCAGCGGATAGTCGCCCACACCCGCCGCTTCCTCGTGGCGGGCCGCCGCCCCGGCCCAGTCGCCGCCCTCTTCCAGGCGCTGGGCCAGTCCCTGCAGGACCATCCCCCGCACCGGCCCGGTGGCGTCGGCCAGGGCGCTCTCGAGATGGGACTGCGCGGCCTCGCCCTCGGTGAGGCGCGCGCTCTCGATCGCCGCGAGCGTCCCGGAGACGGTGCCCGCGAAGTCCTGGGCGACGCTGCTGAAGCGCTCTTCGTACTCGGCCCGGATCTGGGCCGCGGCCTCGGGGTTGGCCAGCTCGGGGACCTCCAAGGAGCCCGGAGGCGCCCCCATCGCCGAGAGATAGTCCTCGCGGCCCTTGGCCAGCGCCGCGGAGGCCTCCTGCTCGCTCGATTCCTGGGCCGAGCCGACCCAGGCGCCGACGCCGGCCAGCAGCAGGAGCCCGCCCACGCCGGTCATGACCAGCCAGAAGTTCTCTTGCAGCCAATCGCTGAGCTTGTCCGCCGCGCCCTCGATCTCCTCGAGCGTTTCGGCGGCGACGCCCTGCTCTTTGCGAGCCATCGCTCCTCCCCGTCCCTGGCGGTTCCAGGGCCGCGGATTGTATCGCGCAGGGACGGCTTCGCTCAGCGACGGCGGGCTTTTTCGGAGCGGGCCCGGAGCCGGATCCGGATCGGCGTCCCGGCGAAGTCGAAGGCCTCGCGCAGCCGGTTCTCGAGGAATCGTCGGTACGAGGGCTGGACTGCCTCGGGCTCGGTGCAGAAGAGCGTGAAGGTCGGGGGTCGCACGGAGGTCTGGGTGGCGTAGAAGAACTTCAGGGGGCGTCGGCGGGTTCCGCGCTGGGCCATCGCGGGCTCATGACGGGCGACCGCTTGTTCGAGCCAGCGGTTCAGCTCCGCGGTGGGCACCCGGCGCTCGGCCGCGGCCCGGAGAGCCGCGAGCCGGGGAAAGAGCGCCATCACCCCCGAGCCGGTCTTCGCCGAAGCCGGCACCACCGGTGCGTCGGCCATGAAGCGCAGCCCGTGGGCGATGTCCTTGCGCACTTCCTCCTTGCGGTCGGCGTCGCGGATCTGGTCCCACTTGTTCGCCACGATCAACGTGGCGACTCCGCGATCGCGCGCGAGCCGCCCCACCTTCGCGTCCTGATCCGTCGGCCCCTCGGAGGCATCGACGAGCAAGAGGGCCACGTCGGCGCGCTCTAGCGCGCGAACGGTCATCAGTGCGCTGACCCGTTCCGCGGTTTCCGCCCGCCGTCCGGGCCGACGCAGACCGGCCGTGTCGACGAGGGTGTAGACCTGTCCCTTGTGCTCGAAGCGAACGTCGATCGCGTCGCGGGTCGTGCCGGGGACGTCGGAAACCACGACGCGTTCGTCACCGGCCAAGTGGTTGACCAGCGAGCTCTTCCCGACGTTCGGCCGACCGATCACCGCCACGCGCAGCGACGGCTCCTCTTCCGCGGGTGGCTCGGGTGCCTGAGGCAGCAGGGCGACGATCTCTTCGAGGGCATCCCAGGCGCCGCCGCCGTGTTCGGCCGAGACGCCGCGGGTCCGTTCAAAGCCGAGCCCGTGGAACTCGCCGACGCGATCGGCGTGGGCGGGGATGTCGACTTTGTTCACGACCAGACTGACGGGCTTCGCGGTGCGCCGCAGCATCCTCCCGAGATCCTCGTCATCCGGGAGCACGCCGACCTGCGCATCGGCCACCCACAGGATGGCGTCGGCGTCCTCGATCGCGCTCTGAGCCTGGGCCTGCACCGCAGCCGGCAGTCCCGCCTCGGCCTCGGGGTCGAGGCCGGCGGTATCGACGAGCAGGATCGCGCGGTCCTCGACCAGGACCTCCTCGGCGATCCGATCCCGCGTGATCCCCGGGCGGTCCTCGACCAGCGCGCGCCGGCGTCCGGCGTAGCGATTGAAGAGGGTCGATTTTCCGACGTTGGGGCGCCCGACGATCGCGACGATCGGCAGCGCGGCGGGCGGCGGCGGCATGGAATCTCCGAAGGCGGCGGAGAGTACCGCGGTGGTCGCCGCGCGGCGGCTTGACAGGCGATCCGCCGGCCGGGAGGGTTCCCCCGTTCACTGGCGACGGGGGGCGACCGATGCAGCGAACCATGGTCGCAGCTTCACAGCACCGAGGGGCGCGCGGTCGGAGCGTGCGGGCGTGTCTGGCCACCCTACTCCTATGCGTCGGAATCCCAGCAGTGGCTTGGGCTTCCCCGACAACCCTCCAGCGATCTCTCCAGAACGTGGTGCTCGCGCCGGTAGATCTCGCACTGGCGCCAATCGTCGCGGCCGATTCGATTCAGCGCCATTGGACCGCCGGGGACGACCCGTGGGCGGTCCGCGTGGGCTTCCTGGTGCCGGGTCTCGCCTGGAACACGAGCCTCCAGGCGCTGGGCGCGGTGATCCGCGAAACCGCCGGCCTGCTCGAGTTCGCGCCCGGCCTGGGCCTCTTCTTCTTCGAGCGGGACCTGAACCCGCTCTTCGACCCGGCGGAGCGCGGGCACGCCCTCCTCGAAGTGGACACGCCGCGGGTGCCGCTGCGCGCGGGCGTCGACTACACCCGGCCCGAAGGGCCCGCCGACGCCTCGACCGGCGGCTGAGCCTCGCCCTCGAAGAACGCGGCAACCCGAGCCGCGATCGCCTCGGGATCGCGCGGGTCCACCCAGACGACGTCCGGCACCTTGCGCAACCAGGTGAGCTGGCGTCGCGCGAAGTGGCGCGTGTCGCGCTGCAATGTGACGAGGGCGCTCGCGAGCGTGTCCTCACCGCGGACCACCGGCCACACGTGTCGGTATCCAATGGCCTTCATCGATCGGAGCTCGGGGCCGTAACCCGCCTTCGCGAGGCCGCGGAGCTCCCGGAGCAACCCCTGTTCGATCATCGCTTCGCAGCGGCGGTCGATGCGCTCGTAGAGCGCTTCGCGTTCCCAATCGAGCGCCAGGTGCAGCGTGTCGTAGGGCGAGTCGTCGAAGCCGTGGTCACCGCGCACCTGGCTGGCGCCCCGCCCGGTCTCGGTCGCGATCTCCAGTGCCCGCACGACGCGTCGCGTGTCGTTGGGATGGATGCGGGCGGCGGCATCCGGGTCCTGATCCGCGAGACGGCGGTGGAGCCGCCCGGGGTCGCCTGCGGCCGCAGCCTCGGCCGCTTCGGTCTCGAGCTGTTCGCGGAGCTCGGGTTCGGCCTCCACCCCATCGATCAACCCGTGCAGGACCGCACGGATGTAGAGGCCCGTGCCTCCCACCAGGAAGGGGCGATGCCCCCGCTCCTGGATGCCGGCGATCGCAGCCCGGGCCGCGCGCGCATAGCGCCCAGCGGAGAAGGTCTGGTCGGGGGCGACCACGTCGATCAGGTGGTGCGGGACCGCGGCACGCTCTTCGATCGTGGGCTTCGCGGTTCCGATGTCGAGCCCGCGATACACCTGCATCGAGTCCGCGTTGACGATCTCGCCGTCGAAGCGGTTCGCCAAGGCGATGGCCAGGGACGTCTTGCCGCTGGCGGTCGGTCCGGTCAGGACCACCACCGGATTTCGCGGGGGGCTCGCAGTCACGGCGGGAGCCTAGTCGAACGCGGCGTCGGCGCCTGGACCTAGCGCCTGCCGAAACGACGCTCGATCTCGGCCAGCGAGAACGGCACCACGACCGGGCGTCCATGCGGACAGGTCGGGGCCCAGGGGACCGCATCGAGGCCGTCGAGCAGCGCCTGCTGTTCGCGGGGGTCGAGGTGGTCGCCTTTGCGTCGTGCGGCGTGGCAGGCCAGCGTCGCGAAGACTCGGTCCGCCGCTTCCAGCACCCGAACGTCGGCGGCCTCTCCGGAGCGACCGCTCTCGCCTTCCAGCCATGCATCCGCCAGGCCGCGCAGCAGCTGGGCGGGATCGCGGTCGGCGAGCAGTGCCGGCACGCTGCGGATCGCCATGGTGTCTTCGCCGAAGGGCTCGAGCTCGAACCCGAGGCGCAGCGCGTCCTCCAGGGCTCCCGTCAGTACCGCCATCGCCTGCGGCTCGAGCTGGACGGCAAGCGGCGTGAGCAGCCCCTGACGCTCGACCCCGTGCTCGAGCCAGTGGGCGCGCAGCTGCTCGTAGAGGATCCGCTCGTGGGCCGCGTGCTGGTCCACGAGCAAGAGCTCTTCCTTGCCTTCGACGATCAGGTAGGTCGCCTGGGTCTGGCCCAGCAGCCGCAGATCCCCGAAGCGGACACGCGCCTCGGCCGCGGGGGCCGCGGGCTCGCCCGCGTCCCGGGCGAAGAGCCAATCCGTGGCGCCGCTCGCAGCCGCACCGGCGGTCGCGCTCGGAAACCCACCGGGGCGCTCTCCCGAGGCGGCAGGTGGCGGCCCTGCGCCCCCTGCCCACCTCGCCTCGGAGGGGTGGGTGGTCTGAGACGGCGTGCTCGACACCACAGCGGAGGCCCCGGGGTCGGCGGCGAGCCAGCGTCGCCCGGCGAAGCCATCCCGGACGGCCTGGCGGACCCAGCGGTGGGCCGAGCGGCCATCGGCGAAGCGCACCTCCCACTTCGCCGGGTGGACGTTGACGTCGACCGCCTCGGGCGGCAGCTCCAGGAACAGCACGGCGCTCGGGAAACGCCCGCGCGGGAGTGCATCGCGATAGCAGTCGACCAGGGCGTGCTGCAGCGTCCGGTCGCGGACGGGACGGCCGTTCACGAACCAATAGACGCCGGAGAGGTTGCGGCGGTGGCGATCGGGGCGGGAGACCCAGCCGTGGACCCGAACCCGCCCTTCCTCGGAGGCTACGGGCACCAGCGCCTCGGCTTCGGCCTCGCCCAGCACCACGGCGAGGCGATCCAGCGGGTCGGAAACGGCGGGCCAGGACCAGGCCGGTCGGTCGTCGCGAATGACGTCGATGTGGACGCCGGGCAGCGCAAGCGCGGTGCGGGCGATCCAATCGGTCGCGTGCCCCCACTCGGTGTTCGCGGTCTTCAAGAACTTGCGCCGCGCGGGCACGTTCCAGAACAGCTCGGCCACCTCGACCCGCGTCCCGACCGGACCGCCGGCCTCTCGCGGCTCGCGTTCTCCACCGCCTTCGACGCGGATTTCCGTAGCGACCTCGTCACTCTGGCGACGAGTCTTCAGGCGAAACTTCGAGACCGAGGCGATCGCGGGCAGCGCTTCGCCGCGGAACCCGAAGCTCGCGATGCGTACCAGATCCTCGGCCGTGCGGAGCTTGCTGGTGGCGTGGCGCTCGAGCGCCAGGAGCGCGTCGTCCCGCGACATCCCGACGCCGTCATCGGTGACCGCGATGAAGGCACGGCCTCCGTCCCGCAGCTCGACTCGCAGCCGCTGGGCGCCCGCATCCAGCGCGTTCTCCAGCAGCTCCTTCACCACGGAGGCGGGCCGCTCGACGACCTCGCCGGCCGCGATCTGATCGATGAGTGCGCTCGGAAGACGCTGCACCGCCCTTGAAGCCGGTCGCTCGTGTGCCCCTGCGGGTTCCGTGGACCTGACTTCTCTTCGATCGCGCGTCCGGCCCGCGTCGCTCACCGCTCCCCCACAACCACCCGAGCGCCGCCGCGCCCGTACCACGTTGCAGACTATCGCGTCAATCCCCGGAATTGGCGACGCGAAACGCTTCTTCTCGTGTTTCGCAGGGGTTTTGGGTGCAATTGGATTGACAGAACACCCTGGTACTCCATAGCTTTGCTGCCTGACCAGGGGCGGGGGAGATCATCACGATGACGGAGACCGCAGGGCGACTCGACGCAGTGTCGCACGGCGCGGAGCGCGCCACCGGACGTCGACGCAGCGATCGCATCGTCGGCGCTTCGCGCGCCATCCAGGATGTCGTAGAGAAGGCGGTGGGCGCCGCCGCTTCCGAGCTGCCGGTGCACATCCACGGGCCCGAGGGGTCCGGCAAGGAACACACCGCGCGCGCCATCCACAGCTGGAGCACCCGTGCAGGGGGCCCGTTCGTGGTGGTGTCCTGTGTTGGCGTTGCCGAGGCGCTACTCGGACGCGAACTCTTCGGTTGCGCGGCCTCCACCTATCCGAACTTCCCCGAAGCTCACGACGGCGCGCTCCAGCGGGCCGCCGGGGGCACGGTGATGATCGACCACGCCGACGCCCTGCCCGGCAACCTGCTCCAGGCCTTCAGCAAGGGCCTCGAGGACGGCCGCTTCGAGCGCGAAGGCGACGGCACGCCGCTGGCGCTGCGGGCGCGCGTGATCCTGGTCTCGCGGGCTCCGCTCTCGCCCTCTCCCTTCCGCGATCTCGCGCACCACACCATCGAGATGCCGAGCCTGGAAGAACGCGGCGATGACATCCTGCCGTTGGCTACCCACTTCCTGCGTCTGCACGCAGAGGACCTGAAGGTCCAGCCGGTCGGCTTCACCACCGAGGCACGCGCCGCCCTGACGGCGGAGCGCTGGACCGGAAACGTCCGCGAGCTCTCCGAGCGCATCGGCCAGGCCCTGCGGCTGGCGGGCAGCGGCGCGATCTCGGCCGAAGCCTTGATGCTCTCGGCCCAGGCCGAGGAAGTGCCGTCGTTCAAGGAAGCGAAGCGCGCGTTCGAACGCCGCTACGTCACGAGCCTGCTGCGACGTTGCGATGGCAACATCAGCCGCGCCGCGCGCCTGGCGAAGAAGGACCGCAAGGACTTCTACGACGTGATCCGGCGTACGGGTGTGAACCCGGCCGACTTCCGCTGAGCCCGGTGGACGACGCGCTCCGCGTCGCGGTCGTCCAGCTCACCTCGACGGACGTTCTCTCGGACAACCTCGCGGTTGCCGAAGGTCTCGTGAGAGAGGCCGCCGCGGCAGGTGCCCGCTTCATCGCGCTGCCCGAGATGTTCCCTTTCCTGCGCCGCGAAGGGCAGACGTTTCCGCACGCGCAGGACGTCGAGGGCGAGATCCTGGGACACGTCCGCGACTGGGCGCGCTTCCACCAGGTGCGGATCGCCGCCGGGTCGATTGCCGAGGTCACGGACAGCGAACGCGTCTACAACACGAGCGTGTTGGTCGGCCCCGACGGCGCGACCGAGGCCGTCTACCGGAAGATCCACCTCTTCGACGTAGATCTGGGTGACGCGGGGGGCGGCACCTACCAGGAGTCGAAGAGCATCGCGCCCGGCGACGAGGTGGTGGTGGCCGACACCGAGATCGGCGGAATCGGATTGTCGGTCTGCTACGACCTGCGCTTCCCCGAGCTCTACCGCACCCAGGCCGCGCGCGGCGCCCAGTGGCTCTTGGTGCCGAGTGCCTTCGCACCCGCGACGGGCCGCGACCACTGGGAGGTGCTGTTGCGGGCGCGGGCGATCGAGAACCAGGCCTTCGTCCTGGCCGCGGCCCAGTGCGGACAGCACAGCCCGGATCGCGCCAGCTACGGTCGCTCGCTGATCGTGGACCCCTGGGGAGTGATCTTGGCCCAGCTCGCCGACGCTCCGGGGATCGCCGTGGCGGACTGCTCCCGGGCCCACCTCGCGCGGGTGCGCCAGAAGCTGCCCGCCCTCGCCCACCGGCGCCTCTAGCCCCGCTCTGGATCCGCCTCATCTGCGCTCTGGGGCCTCAAGAGCGCCCCGGGGCGCGCCGAAACGGGAAGCGACCGCGGGTTTCGGGGGGGCAATGGCGGCAAAGATCGTGATCAGCAACGGCGAATCGGCAGGACTCGAGTACGAGATCGTGGCCGAAGAGACCCTGATCGGCCGGAATCCGACCACCGACGTGACGCTGCTCGACGAGAACATCTCGCGCGAGCACGCGTTGATCCTGTTCGACAGCGAATGCGACGCCTACGTCGTGGAAGACCTGCAGAGCACGAACGGCACGAAGGTCAACGGCAAGGGCATCCGCTCCCACGAGCTTGCGCCCGGTGACGAGATCCAGATCGGGCACACCAAGTTCTCGTTCCAGCGGGACTGAGGTCCGGCGCGAGCAGCCGCCGCGCAGGATCGAGCGCGCCTTCGCCTGCCATTTGGTGCCGGAGTGCGGTACTCCTCCAGCGCCGAGACGCGCGACCGCGTCGCTTTTGGAGGGGGAACCAGAGGATGCGAACGAATCACCCGACCCGAGGCGCCCTGGCGCGCGTGGCCTGTCTCGCGCTCTTGGCGAGCTTCTCCGTCGCCTGCAGCACGACGCCGAAGCCGGCGCCGTCCCCGGGCGTGAATCTTCCCGACTACCGCGTCGGCGCGCCCGACGCCCTGGTGGTCAACATCCTCCCCGACCCGATCATCACCGAGCAGCTGATCGTGCGGCCCGACGGCAAGATCACCGTGCAGCTCGTGGGTGACGTCGTCGCGAGCGGTCGCACCACCGAGCAGATCGCCGCCGACATCCAGCAGCGGATCTCGCGCTTCAAGCGCGGCGCGGTCGTCACCGTCGGGCTGGTCAACGCCCAGAGCTCCACCATCACGGTGCTCGGCGAAGTCGCAGGGCCGCGCACCTTCCCGATCGGCAAGCAGATGCGCGTGGCCGAGGCACTGGGCGCGGTCGGCGGTGTCACCCGCTTCGCGTCGGACGACGACATCTATGTGGTCCGCGACGGCAACCCGCCCCAGGTCTTCCGGATCGACATGCAGGCCATCCGCAAGGGCGACCTGAGCACGAACATCCAGGTCTACGGCGGCGACATCATCTACGCCGAGCCGACCGCGTGGGCGAAGGTGGGCTACGCCGTCCAGGCCTTGCTCTTCCCCTTCCAGCCGATCCTCAACATCGCGCGAACCGTCGCTGGCGGAGCCTTCTAGCAACGCTTTCGGGGATCCCCCCGACAGGCCTGCCAGCGCGAGGCATTTGGATGCAGCAACGCGCCTAGGGCGTATCGCGGAGGCCGTTGCGCCCGCGTCGCTTGCGGCGGCGGCGCTGGTTGCGCTCGATGATTTCGACGACTTCTTCGATGTCGTCGGTGACGTGGAACAGGCGCAGGTCGCGGCGCGAGATCATGCGGTTCTTCAGCGGCTGGTCCTCGAGCCAGGTGATCAGCCCTTCCCAGAACTCGGAGCCGTAGAGGATCACCGGGAACTCGTGGATCTTCCCGGTCTGCTTCAGCGTGAGCGCCTCGAAGATCTCGTCCAGGGTGCCGAATCCCCCCGGCAGCCCGACGAACGCGCAGGCGTACTTCACGAACATCACCTTCCGCGCGAAGAAGTAGTTGAAGTTGATGATCGTGTCGGCGTACTCGTTCGGCTCCTGCTCGAAGGGGAGCCGGATGTTCAGGCCGATCGAGCGCCCGTCGCCGCGCTGGGCGCCGCGGTTGGCCGCCTCCATGATGCCGGGCCCGCCGCCGGTGATGATCCCGTAGCCGGCCTTCGAGAGCGCCTCGGAGACCTCGACGGCCTGCGCGTAGTACGGCGAGCCGCGGCGCGCGCGGGCGCTTCCGAAGATCGAAACCGAGGGCCAGAAAGGGCGTAGGGTCTCGAAGCCCTCGACGAACTCGCCGAGGATCTTGAAGACGGTCCAGGTGTCTTTCGCGTGGCGGTCCAGGGTCAAGCCCTCCTCAGAGAAACGTTTCGGTCGGGGTTGGCGGGTTCCTGAACACGGAACCTTCCTCGCCGGGACAGCGCGTTCAGGTCCCGGGGCGGCCGGCCGATACGCGCGACATGGCGTCCACGGGTCCCATCCATAGCTGTTACGACGACGATCCCGAGCACACCGAGGCCATCGACGGCTTCGTGCTGGCGCTCGCCGAGCGCGTCGACGAACTCCAGGACCTCGAAGCCGGCGGCGACTTCCGCAGCCTCGAGCAGCGGGCCGCGCATCTGGCCACCGACGCAGAGCGCTGCGGCTACCTCCCGCTGCGTCGCAGCGCCGAGGAGGTCGGTACGGCTGCCCAGGAGCGCAACGGCGAGATCGCCCACAAGGCCCTCGTCGAGCTGACCGACGTCGCGCGCCGAGTCCGCCAGGGGCACCGCGGCGCCCTCTAGCCTGCCCGCCGGGGCCCCTAGAGGAAGAACCACAGCGAGATCGCCTCGCCGGCGCTGTCGGTGAACTGCTCGTCGAAGAGCAGGACGAAGAAGAAGATCGCGCCGTTGGTGACCGCGTGCACGAGCACGAGCGGGGCCAGGTGTTTCCGGTAGTAGAACCAGAGCATCGTCAGCAGTGACCAGCCGAACATGATCCCCCACTCCCAGCTCACGTGGCTGAAGACGAAGTAGATCATGACGACGATGAAGCTGCGCCAGCCGAACTTCGCGATCGGCACCTTGCGGAAGTCGCCCTTGCGGTCGAAGACCTCGACGAAGCGCATCAGCCAGCTCCGGACGAAGAGCTCCTCGACGAAGGGCGTGACCCCGAAGTAGCCGACGCCCCGAATCGCCAGCGTGACGGCCACGCCGGCCTCGCCCAGCTGGAAGCGATCGAAGCCCGCGTCTTCGGGGCGGAGGCTGTCCCAGGCCACCAGGGGCACCATCCAGAGCCCGGCGCCGACCAGCCCGACGACGATGTCTGCGACCGCCAGAGCGCCCCAGCGGGCTCCGCGCAGCTCCGGGTACGCCCCGCGGAGCCAGAAATACGTGAAGAACCCGAGCGGCGCCGCGACCTTCAGCGTCAGGAAGAGCGGCTGGAGGACCTCCGGGGCCCGGGCGCCGATCTCGACGAGCAGCAGGAACGCCAGCATCGGGTACCAGTACGGCCCCCAGCCACTGCTGCGTTTCTTCGCGTCTTCCGCCACGCCCTCCGCACCCTCCCCTAGGCCAGGCGGGCGCAAGTTAGTCCATCCCCGGACCGGGGGCCCAGGGGGACGACGCACGCGCGACCGGCGGTTGCAGCCCCGCGCGAGCCTTCGAGAACCGCCTTCCACGTGGAACGGGAACGCCGCGGGTTGCCCTCTACGCGGAAGGCGACGACGGCTCGGCGCTCAACCAGACCGCGATCTCGAAGGGCTCCCCCTCGACCACGCCCCCGATCCGCCGGCCCGCATAGTCGGGCCAGACGATCTCGGCGTCTGCGGAATCCACGCTCGTCGGCACGCCGAGGGTGTAGCGGTGTCCCTGTTGCTCGAGACAGGCCTTTGCACCCCCGGCGACGACGTTCGCGAGCTCTCGGGCACCGTCCAGCACGTCCTCGGGATCGAGCTCGGCCTCGCTCATCTCGAGCATCCCGGCCACCAGGCGGCGGGCCAGCTTCTCGGAGAAGGCGAGCACGAAGAGTCCCGATGAGGGGCCGCTCAGTTCCAGCGTCACGCGCACGTCCGCTCCGCCGAGCCCTTCGCAGGACTCCGAACGCGCTGGATCGAAGGTCAGGCGCAGCGAGGCCATCGCCTCGAAGACCGACTCCGAGATCTCGAAAAACGCGGTGGCGAGGTGTTCCGGCGTGCTCATGCGGTGCCTCCGGCCACCTCCTGGAAGAGCAGTGAGCCTTCCTTTGCGGCCTCTTCGAACGTGGCAAGGATCTCGGGGATCGCTTCGGTCTGCATGCTCAACAGGTCCCAGGCCGCGTCGTCGAAGCGATCCAGGTGACCTTCGCACGAGGCACCCTCGTCAACGCGGTGGGCGATCCAGTCCGCCAGGTGGATCAGCGCGGCCTCCTCCCGGAGTTCGGGAGGGGCGAACCGAGGGTGGTGGTGCCAGCGCGCGAGCTGAGCCACGCGATCGGGCAGATTCCACGACCGCAAGACGACCTCGCCGACCTCTCCGTGGCTGAAGCCGAGGTGTCGACGCTCGGTCTCGTAGAGTGGTGCTCCCTCCCGCTCGCTCGCCTCGAGCACGTCGCGGTACCGATCCCCCGCTTGGCGAACCAACACCAGGACGCCGATGTCGTGGAGCAACCCGGCGATGAAGACTCGGTCGAGCTGTGGGGATCCCGCACAGCTGCGGCCGCGCCCGGCCTCGAGCAGCCGATCGGCGGCGATCGCTGTCGTGAGGGAGTGCTGCCAGAACGCTTCGTAGTCGAAGCCGTCCGCGTCGCGGAACTCCCGAACCACGGAGATCGTCAGCAGGAGTTCCCGGACCGAGCCCGTGCCGAGGCGTCGCACGGCCTCCACGAGATCCTCGACGGGCGCACCGCCCCGGTACAACGGACTGTTGGCAATCTGAAGGATCCGCGCGGCGACGCCGACATCGGTCGCGACGTGGTCGGCCACGGCGTCGAGCGGTGCGCCGGAATCGATCGCGCGCAAGGTCTCGCCGACCGCCGCCGGTAGCCCAGGAAGCGTCTCGATCTTCCCCAGGAACGCGAGGACCTCCGGGGCGACTCTTCGATCGCCGGCGTCCATCGTCATGCCGCTCCTCCCTCGCGCAGGTAGTAGACCGACCCCTCGAGAGACTCGACCGAGAACGCCTCGGACACGCCGTGCAACGACTCGGCGCCGCCCAGCAGCAGCCCGCCGCCGGGTCGGATCGTGGTCTCGAGCCGCGCAATGACGTCCCGACGCAGCTCGTTCGCGAAGTAGATCAGCACGTTGCGACAGAACACGAGGTCCATCGTCCCCAGTGCCGAGAAATCGTCCGCCAGGTTGCGACGCTCGAAGGCGACCATCTGCCGGATCTCGGGGCGCACTTCGAGCGCGTTTCCCCGTGTCGAGAAGTATCGCTCGCGCGCGTCCTCGGAGAGTCCACGCTTCGCGGCAAAGGCGTCGTAGCGCCCCGCCACCGCGGAGAAGATCGCAGAGGGAGAGATGTCCGAACCCAGGATTTCGAAACACGTCGCGTCGACGGGATCGTCCTGACGCGCGAGCCACCCCGCGACGGTCATCGCGACCGAGTAGGGCTCCTGGCCGGTCGAGCACCCGGCGCACCAGATTCGGATCTTGCCCGAGGCGCCATCGCGAAGCCGCTCGACGAAAATCGGCAGGAACACGTCCTCGAGGACGCGCCACGGGCCGTCGTCGCGAAACCACAGGGTCTCGTTGGTCGTCATCGCGTCGACCAGGCGCTCGCGCCACAGCGAGGCCTCGGGCCCCGACAGGTGCGCGAGAAGTGAGCCGTAGCTCTCCAATCCTTCCGACGTGACCAGGTCCGCCAGTCGCGTCTCGATCAGGTACGACTTGTCGGCAGCGATCGCGATCCCGGTCTCGCGTTGCAGGTACGCGCGCAGATCGTCGAACTCGGCGTCGCTGAGGTTCGGGGCACTCATGCGGGGTCGCCGCTCGCGAGCGCCTCGAGGCGCTCTCCGATGGCGTCGAGAGCGAGCACTTCGTCCACGACCCCGAGTTCCAACCCCGAGCGAGGGATACCCCACACGACGCTGCTCGCCTCGTCCTGTGCGAGGCAGTAGCTCGTGCTCGCCTCTTTCGTCGCCTGCACGCCGTGGGCACCGTCGGTCCCCATGCCGGTGAGCAACACGCTCAACACCGGCCGATCCACACGCCGGGCCGTCGATCGCAGGAAACGATCGATCGAGGGGCGGCCACCGTTCTCCGGCTCCCCCTCGAAGATCCGCAGGGTGAACTCGCCCTCCTCCCCGGCCCGGGGCCCGAGTTCGAGGTGGCGACCGCCGGGAGCGACGTAGACCCCACCGGCCCGCGCGCGGTCACCGGGCTGCACCTCTCGGACGGGCAAGGCGCAATCGGCGTTGAGCGAAAGGGCGAGCGAGCTCGTGAACCCCTCGGCCATGTGCTGGATCACCACGATCGGGAGCGGGAACGAAGGCGAGAGCGACGACAACACCGTCCGAAGTGCGCGCGGCCCCCCGGTCGAGACCCCCATCACGACCAGCTCGGGGGTCTCGGACAGCGATCCGGACCGCGGTTCGGGTGCGACAGGGCGCGGCTCGGACTCGGCCGCCGACACTGGCTGCGCCGTGCGGGCCGCCAGCGCGCAGCGGACGACCCGTTCCAGGGCGCGTACCAGGCGATCCTCTTCGGACGGGTGGTTCGGCTTGCGGATCACTTCGACGGCGCCGAGCGCCAGCGCCTCGACCGCGCGGCGCGCCTGGGAGGTCGCCGACAACAGCGCGACCGGAAGCGCCGGGGCGCGTTCCTGGAGTGCCTTCAGCGCTTCGAGGCCGCCCTGCTCGGGCAGCTCGACATCGAGCAGCACGAGATCGACGGGCCGGTCCTCGAGCTCCGCGAGGAGTTCCCGACGACTTGCCGCCTCAGCCACGACCTCGACGGACTCTTGGCCCGCCAGCATGCGTCGCACCAACGCTCGACTCGTCGAACACTCGTCCGCCACTGCGACCCGCACCGGGTCCGCCATCTGCCCCTCCCTCTCCGAGGTCCCCGGTTTCCTCGACCTAGACCCGGAAGGCGGCGACGAGTTCGTGCAGGCGGGTGGCCAGCGCGCTCATCTCGCGTGACGCGTCATCGACCCGAGAGGCGCCGCTCGCCGTGCCCTGCACCCCTCGGCTCACCTCTTCGATGCTCGTCGAGACACTGCGGGCACCGACCGAGGCTTCACTGGCACTGCGGGAGATCTCGTTCGATCCCTTGGAGAGTTCCTCCGCATTCTTGGCAACCTCTGTGGCACCCTTCGAGCACTCTCTCACATTCTGGTTCACCACCGTGGCCGCCTCCGCAGCCGAGCCCACCTCCGACGCGATACTGGCCGCGGCGCTGCGCTGGGCGGCGACCGAAGCCGCGATCTCCTGAGAGATCTCGTTGATCTCGTCGATCACGGAAACGATCTCCTGGATCGCCTCGACGGAGCTCTGGGTGGTGCCCTGCATGTCCTCGATGCGGGCTCGGATCTCGTCGGTCGCTGACGCCGTCTGCTTCGCCAGCTCCTTGACCTCGTTCGCGACGACGGCGAAACCGCGGCCCGCCTCTCCCGCCGAAGCGGCTTCGATCGTGGCGTTCAGGGCCAGCAGGTTCGTCTGTTCGGCAATGTCGTTGATCACGCCCACGACCTTGCCGATCTCCTGGGCCGAATCGCCCAGCCGACGCACCGTGTCGTTCGTGTGCTTCGCCGACTCCGCGGCACGGGTCGCAATGTCGGCTGCCTGTCCCGAGCTCTGGGCCACCGAGCCGAGCGAGGTGCTCATGTCCTCGACCGCGCCCGCCACCGAGTTCACCGATCCGGCCATGGAGTTCACGTTCTCCGAGACGGTGGAGAGGTTCGTGGACATCTCTTCCACCGCCGCTGCCACGTTCTGAACGTTCGTCGAAGACTGCTCGACGGCAGCGGCCACCGTGGCGATGTTCGAGGTCATCTGTCCGGTGGAACTCGCCACCGAATTCGTCTCCTCGCTCATCCGCGAGATCTCCGAAGCCATCTCGCCCGCAACGCCGGTGAGCTCCTCTGTGGACCCGCTCAATCGCTCGCCTTGGCCTTTGATCTCACCGAGGCCGGAGCGAAGGATCTCGAGGAGCTCGCGGAAGCGTCCTGCCAGCCTTCCGATCTCATCGTCCGAGTCGACCAAGGGCGGCTTCGTGAGATCGCCCGCGGCGGCGTGCTCCATCGACTCGAGCATCTCGTTGATCGGGCGCTTCAAGGTCGCCGTGATCCTGCGCGCGAAGAGCACGATCAGGATGCAGGCGCCCACCATCACACCACCGGCCCATTGGAGCAGGCCCCGCTCCGCCGCTGCGGTCAGCGCATGCAACTCATCGATCGCGGCGAATGCCTCTTCGGTTCCGACCTCCGCGACGATCGCCCAGCGCTGTCCAGCGAGTTCCACCGGCGCGAAGGCCGAAACGACCTGCCCGCCGTGATAGGCCTCGATGACCGCGACATCGTCCTCCCCAGCCAGCGCCTGCCGGGTGCTCTCGGTCTCGACGCTCCCCTGCTCCGGCCGCCGGTACGACGCGACGACCGAGCGATTCTCCGGGTCGCGGTACGAGTCGGAGCGCATCTTGCCGTCGGGTCCCACGAGGTAGACCTCGCCGGTCTCGCCGAGGCCGGCCCGGGCGCTCATCACCTCGGTGATGCGATCTAGCGGCATCTGGAAGATCGCGACCCCGATCTTCTTGCCCCCGTCGAAGATCGGCGACGCGATGAAGCTCGCCGGCGCCTCGTAAGAGGGCGGATACTGGGCGAAGTCGAAGAGCGCGAAGGCGTCCGGGCGCACGGCACCATTCGCCGCGCGGAAGGCCTCGCCGAAGTTGGTCTGGGCGTACGCGCCCGAGAGCAGCGACGTCGTGTAGTCGAGCTCCTTGAACACGGAGTAGACGATGTCGCCTGTGTCGGGTGCGACCAGGAAGATGTCGTAGTAGCCGAAGCGCTCGAGGTAGCTCCGGATCGCCGGGTGATAGCGCGCGTGCAGATCGTGGTATCGCGCGCGGCCGCTCGGGCGATCCATCCGGTGCTTCGACCCGAGAGGGTGCGGGTTGGCTCGGATGTAGGCGTGCTGGAGGGCAACGGAATCGTCGTCAAGCTGGGCCACCCAGCCCGCGGCCGAAGAGCCCTGCCCGTTCTGCTTCCGGTACTCCGTGTCGAACTCGCCGGTGTAGTAGGTGGCGAGCTCGATCCGCATCGCGTCGATGTCGAGATCCGCACCGTCGCGGTAGGCGTCGAACGCGACCCGGAACTCGCGCATGGCGTCGACCACCATCGGATCTTCGCTGAAGGTGACGACCTGGTCCTCGATCGTGTGGAAGTAGCGCTCGATCGACGCCTTCTTCTCGTCGCGCAACGCCACGAGTTTCGCTTCGACTTCGCTGCGTAGCGCGCCGCTGGCCAACGCGGCCTCGGCCTCGAGAGCGCTGCCGCCGCGCTGGTAGCTGATCGCGATGGCGACCACGAGCGGTACGATTCCCGCGATCAGGAACGGCGCGATCAGGCTTCGCGTCAGGATCTCGAAGAGTCTCTGCATGTCATCCCTCTTGGGCAATCGCCTCGGGTAGCCCCGTGGCGGCGAATCGTTCGTAGACAGCGTCGTCGGCGGAGAGCAGCGGCTTCGGGTTGAGGATCCCGAGCGCGCTCGATCGGGTCTTGCAGACCCCCACCACGTATGGCGCAGCGCGAGCCGAGAGGTTTGCGGGCGGCGCCTCGAGGTCGCTCCGGCTCGGCGTCACGATGTCGGTGATGCGATCGACGAGGAAGCCCATCTTGTCGTCGGCGATCTCGCCGTCCATGAACTCGGCCGTCGTCTTCAGCACCACGAGGCGGCTGCTCGCTGTGATCTCGCGCCGCGGTGCCCCGAGCCGCACCCCCAGATCGACCACGGTCACGACCTGGCCGCGGAGGTTCACGAGCCCGCGCAGGTAGGAAGGCGCCCGGCGCACGGGGGTGAGATCGAGCTGCTGATTCACCTCGCGGACGAATCCAATCGGAATCGACAGCAGGTGCCCGGCCACCTCGAACCCGACCAGTCCGCTCCGCGCGAGGCGCAGGATGTCGTCGCTCGCGTTGGGCAGCGTCACGCGGCGACCTCGCGGGGCGCGCAGACTCCAGCGGGCTCGAGGAGCAGGGTCAGGTGACCATCGACGATCGCGCGGCCGAGCAGCCCGGGCGCGGACTCTTCGACCTCCTCGAGCTGTACGACCGCGTCCACGGTGTCCACGATCCGGCTGGCGAGAATGCCGCTGCCCGCCTCCTCGCCGCGCGGGATCAGGACGAAGAGCTCGCTGGATTCGGAGGGCGTCGGGCCCACCGGAAGACGGTCCTCGAGCCGCACCACGGGGAGGCTGCGTCCGCGGTAGTCCAGGCATTCCTGTCCGCCGACGAGTTGGAGGTCCGCCCGCGAGATCCGTTCGAGCCGAAGCACCCGATGCAGGTCGATGGCGAAGTGCTCGCCGGGTGCGTTCGTGAAGAGCACCAGCTGCCGGCGTTCTGCGCCATGGGCCATGCCCTGCTGTTCCGCGTGTGCCGCGCGGGCGACGAGCTTCGATTCTTCGAGACGCAGCTCCGCGACGGTCGCCAGGCCCGCAGCATCGAGAATCATGGCGACGCAACCGTCTCCCATGATCGTGGCTCCCGCGTAGATCCCGCACTCGTCAAAAAGGTTCGAGAGTGGTTTGACCACGACTTCCTCGCTGTCGAGGATCGCGTCGACCACCAGGCCGAAGTGGGCCTCGCCCACCTGCAGGACGACGATCTGCAGGGAGCCGGCTTCCTCGCCTTCCCCGCCCCGCGGCGGCCCCGCTTCGCGGTTGGGCTCCGGAGACCCGCCGAGGACCTCGGCGAGGCGAACGATGGGAAGCAGGTGCCCGCGTAGGCGCACCACCTCGGCATCGTTGACGTGGGCGAGCCGGCGTTCGTGATCCTCGGCCCGAACCCGGATCAACTCGACGAGATTCACCTGGGGGATCGCGAAGCGCTCTCCGTCCGCGGACACGATCAGCGAAGGGATGATCGCAAGCGTGAGGGGAAGCCGGATCGTCAGCTTCGACCCTTGGCCCGGCTCGCTCTCGAGATCGATCTTCCCGCCCAGGCGGGCGATATTCGTCTTCACGACGTCCATGCCGACGCCGCGTCCGGAAACGTCGGTCACCTTCTTCTTCGTGGTGAAGCCAGCCGCGAAGATCAGCATCCGCGCCTTGTTGTCGCTCAGGGCGTTCGCTTCTTCTCGCGTCAGCACGCCGCGCTCCACGGCCACCTGACGGGTCTTCGCCGGGTCGATGCCGGCGCCGTCGTCCTCGATCTCGATGTGGACCTGCCCGCCCTCGTGGAACGCCCGTAGGGTGATCTGCCCCTGGCGCGGCTTCCCCGCGGCTTCGCGGAGGTCGGGCGTCTCGATCCCGTGATCGAGCGCGTTGCGGATCAGATGCGTCAGCGGGTCGGAGAGCAGCTCGACGATGGACTTGTCGAGCTCGACGTCCGACCCCTCGATCGAGAGATCGACCTCCTTGGAGAGGGAGCGCGAGAGGTCGCGCACGATCCGCGTGAATTTGTTGAAGACCAGGCCCATCGCCTGCATCCGCGTATTGACGATGTTGCCCTGGAGCTCGCTCGTGATCTGGTCGAGATCCTGGAGCACTGCGTTCGTGGTCGAGTCGGCGGTCTTCGCGACGCAGCGGAGGAGCTGGTTGCGCGAGAGCACCAGTTCTCCTGCCAGATTCATCAGCCGGTCCAGCAGCCGGACGTTCACTCGGACGGATTCGGTGGCAGGAGCGGAACCGCTCGTTGGCTGCACGGCGCTGGCCGACTCGCTGGGCGCCGTCGCCTCCGTGGGGGCACCTTTCGGGTCCGACGCGGAAGGCGCTGTAGCGGGCGGCTTCTTGGGGCGCGAGGCCGGCTTCGCCACGGGGAACACGGCATCGGGGTCGAGCCCGACCTCCTGGGCCAGATCCGCCGGCTCGGCGAGTGCCTTCACGAGGAGCTCCGAGCCCCCGTCTTCGTGCGCCGCCTCCTGCACCAGATCCGCGCAGGTCGTGAGCCGCTCGCGGAAGGCGCTGCTCCAGGGGTCGTCGGCGAGCTGGTCCGCCGTCAGTCGAATGCGAAGGAGCCGCTGGCCGAAGCGTCGCGCGTCCTTCCACTGCTCTCGGGTGGCGGTCAGCACGAAGTCGCGGTTCCGCCCCTGGGCCGCCGGCGAGGTGGGTGTGTCGACGGGAGCGTTCGACGCCCCTGCCCCTGTGCCATCGCGCCCCAGCTGCTCCATGCAGGCCGAGATCTCGGGCTCGACGTCCAACTCGAGCGCTTCCGGCAGGGCGTCGAGCAACGCGGCAAGTTTGTCCAGGCCCCGCAGGAGAACGTCGACCATGGGCGGCGCGAACGGCAGCACGCCGTCCCGCACGGGCATGAGCAGCGTCTCCATGGCGTGGGCCAGGCCCTGGATCCGATCCAGACCGAAGAAGCCCGCGGTGCCCTTGACGCTGTGGACCGCCCGGAAGACCTCGTGGATCAGCTCGGTGCGGCGCGCGTCGGGCGCGTGCTCCATCTCGAGCAGCGCCGGCTCGACGACGTTCAGGTGCTCTTGTGACTCGACCTTGAACTCGAGGAGCAGGCTCGCGTCGGAATCGCTCATGGCCGACTAGTCGAGGACGGCCGAAACGACGTCTTCGAGCTGGTCAGCGGTGCACGGCTTCGGGACACAGCCCGACGCCCCATGCTCGACGAACAAGCGAACCGACTCCGGAGTGCTCTCGGTCGTGATCATGACGACCGGAATGCTGTCCAGCGTCCCCCGCTCCTTGAGCGCGTCGAGGAACTCGATCCCATTCATATTGGGCATGTTGACGTCGCTGAAGATCACATCGACGTCGTTCTTGTCGAGCACTTCGAGGGCTTCGAGGCCATCGCCTGCCTCGTAGAGCTCGGTCGCCTTGTAGCCTGCCTGTCGCAGACAACGCGTGATGATCTTTCGCATCGTCGCGGAGTCGTCGACGATCAGCACACGCATGCGGCCCCCCCTGTGCCTGGCGACGCACGCGGCGCCGGCGCTTCTCGTATCGGAGGAGGCGTTGCGTGCTGAATCACTCTGGGGCGATCCGCCGCCTCTTGCCGATTCGATTGGACGCATCTCGTACGCGCTTTCCTGGGTTTCGCGCGGCGGAACCCCGGATCAATGCCACCGCCAACCCCGCCGAAGAAGGATGACGCTTTGCAGACACGCGCGTCTGTTCGAGGGGACTCATGCCGTTGCCCGCCCAGTGCACCGAAGAGAAGGCCCAGACCCTGATCGCCGCCCTGCTCGGCAAGGCGATCCAGAAGAGCCCGGCGGAAGCGGCGCAGCTGCTTTCGAGCGCACCGCTCGCGGTCGCGTCCTATGGGGACGACTCGGGTTCGACCCAGGCGTGGGCGGTGTGCGACCTCGATTTCGCAGCGAACGCGGCGATGGCGCTCATCCTGGCCGCGCCGAACCGGGCGGAAGAGCTGACAAAGGCGGGACGCTTCGACGAGCAGATCCTCGAGAACCTGGGTGAGATCTTCAACGTCCTCGCCCAGCTCTTCGCTCAGTCGGACGGAAGCCAGTGGAAGCTGCTCGGCGTCGAGGCCGAGGCGGCTCCGGGATCGAAGCAGGCGAGCTGGTGCTTCCACGCGGACATCGCGGGCTATGGCGGCGGCCGGATCGCCGTCTTCCTCGCTGAGTAGCCGCCCGCTCGCCGCCTCGGCGGGCGCGAAGCGAATTGGCGCCCCCGGCAGGACTCGAACCTGCGACGCACGGTTTAGGAAACCGACGCTCTATCCATCTGAGCTACGGGGGCCTCTGGCGGAACGTATCGCCTTGGGCGGGGAGCGCGACACCGCTCGAAGCGCGCCCTCGAGAGGCCGGAAGACCGCTCGCGGAGCTGCGTCCCGCGAATCCCCTGTGAACCCCCAGCCCTGGCCCGAGGCGCTCCCCGGCAGACTCGGCCGGGCGAGGCGCGGCGCGGACCCCGCGGTGCATTCGCTCGCGAAGGAGGTTCCGTGTTGGTTTCGAGTCGACTTTCGAGGAGTGTGGCTTGCGCGCTCCTGCTGGGCCTCGCTCCCGCCTGGGCCTCCGCCGAGCTCTGGACCCTCAGCTCGATCATCACCCAGATCAACACGCCGCACCCCGAGACCTCGCTGGGGCAGACGGTGCTGGTCCAGGTCGATATCGACCCCCTGGCCGCCGACATCGACCCGAATCCGAACGCGGGTGCCTACACGCCCGACGACTACACGGTCTTCTTCTTCGGGAACAACGGTCCTCACCTATCGCAGGGCGTGACCCTGTTCACCCAGCTGCTCGTGCACAATGACATCTCCGGGCCGCCGCCCCTGATCCGCGACCAGCTTGTCGGTATCGGCTACGTGAGCATGCCGTCGCTGTCGGCCGCGCCGGATGACGAGATGCTCGCCCAGTTCTTCCTCAGCGAGGACGACGCGGTGGCCCCAACGGTGCTCCTGAACGACGACCTGCCCCACCCGATCACGCCACCGCTGGCAGACTTCACGGCAGAACGGACCCTGTTCGTGGGTGGGGACGGCTACAGCTTCATCGCCACGGTCACCGCCTTCGGCAACTCCGGTGCGTCACCGCCGACGCCCGTCCTGCCCACGAGCATGGTCACAAACGCGAACGGCACCATCAGCTGGTTCTTTGCCAATGGCGCCGAACTCTGTGTCTCGGGCTGCTGGGTCGACCCGCCGATCGCGACTTCCTACACCTACGCGGTCACCAGCGGTGGCCTCTTCCACGCCATCAACGACTTCCCCACCGGCTTCAGCGCCGACTTCGAGGTCTCGGTGGGTGGCAGCTCGCTGGGCACCTTCGGCCCCGGCGACTCGGTCGACTTCACGACCTTCCCGGGTGGCGGCGTGACGAGTTTCGAGGTGTCGGGGATCTCGCCGGGCGTGAACGCCGAGGACGCCGCCGCCTTCCCGCTCCAGGTGACCCTGGATTCCGCGACGACTGCGTTCTCGATGACCTCCGGGCCCGGACTCCCGTCCGTACCCGTGATGGGCTTCCTCGCTCGCGCGCTGGCCGTCGCGACGCTCGTCCTCGCCGGGTCGGCGGGGATCTCCTGGCGAAGGAGCCGGCGCTCGCTCCGCGCCTGAGCCGCGCACGAACGCGGCCAGGCCGATCCCCTGTGAACCCCCAGCGCCGTGGTCACCTCGGGCACTGCAGAGTGTCCCGCAAGTCGGGTACGGGCCGAAGACCCGTGTCCAGACCAAGGAGACCCGCACGTGTTCACCTGCACTCGATTGGTTCCGCGACGCGTCCTCGGCGCGTTCTCGATCCTTTGGCTCGCGCTCTGCCTGATTCCACTGCGCGGCGCGGCCGAGCTCTGGACCTTGAACTCAATCATCACGGACATCAATACGCCGCACCCGGCCGTCTCGCTGGGGCAGTCCGTGCTCGTACAGGTCGAGATCGATCCCTCCCAGCCGGATATGGACCCGGGCAACCCGAACAACGGTGCGTACTCCTTCGACGACTTCACCGTGTTCTTCTTCGGGAACAACGGACCCAACCTCTCGCAGGGGATCTCGCTCTTCGCCTCACTCGCCGTCGTCGACGACCAGAGCATTCCGGGCTCGATGCTGCGCGATCAGCTCTACGGCCTGGGCTACATCCGCATGCCGTCGCTCTCGGCCGCTCCCTTCGACGAGATGCTCGCCCAGTTCTTCCTCACCGAAGACGACACGGTGGCACCGACGGTGTTGCTCGACGACGGCATTCCCGACCCGGTGACGCCGCCGCTCGGGGACTTTACGACCAACCGCACGATCACGTTCCTCGGGAACGGCTACGCCTTCCTCGCCACGGTCACCGCGTTCGGCAACGCGGGGGCCTCGCCGCCCACGCCCGTCCTTCCGACGAGCATGGTCACGAACGCGAACGGCACCATCACCTGGATCTTCGCCAACGGCGCCGAGCTCTGTGTCTCGGGCTGCTGGGTCGACCCCCCGATCGCGACTTCCTACACCTACGCGGTCACGAGCGGTGGCCTCTTCCACGCCATCAACGACTTTCCCACCGGCTTCAGCCCCGACTTCGAGGTCTCGGTGGGCGGCAGCTCACTCGGCACCTTCGGCCCTGGCGACTCGGTCGACTTCACGACCTTCCCGGGCGGCGGCGTGACGAGCTTCGAGGTCTCGGGAATCTCGCCGGGGGTGGATGCCGAAGACCCCGCGGCCTTCCCGCTCCAGGTGACCCTCGATTCGTCCACGACGGCGTTCTCGATGACGTCGGGGCCCGCGTCCGTCCCGGTGCCGATGCTCGGCTTCCTAGGGCGCGCACTGGCCGTCGCGACGCTCGTCCTCGCGGGGTCCGCCGGCATCGCCTGGCGCCGCTCGCGCGGCTGACCCGTCGCAGCCCGGTCGCTGTCGGGCACGCTGCTCGAGGTCAGGACAGGCCGAGCTCGTCCTTGTTGCGGTACCAGACGATCCCGAGGATCCGCATCTCGACCATCAACAGGTAGAAGAAGGTCGCCTGGAGAAGCGGCACACCCACCAGCGAAGGCACCATCGCGTCGAGGACGCCCATGCCCAGCTGGCCGAGGACCGCCATCGGGAGCAGGACCGCACAGGCGATCCAGTAGGTCGCGTTGATCTTGAACAGGAGCGGCACGACCGTGAGCGGCGTGATCGCCAGGAAGTTCCCCGAGACCGACGCCGCGATCCACGCCATCGGTGCGTAGAGCGCGCCGGCCACCAACAGCCCCGCCGCGAGCGCGCCCCGACCCTGCCCGGCAGCCCATGCGGCCGGACCGAAGGAAAGGAAGGTGGTCGCCGAGGCGAGCACCACGGGCCAGGCGATCTCGAAGATCGTCGACGTATCGGGCCACTGGGGCGCCGTACTGCGACCGTCGGCAGTCGAGCGGATCACCGCCATGCCGTAGGCGAGGAAGAGCCCGAAGCCGAGCAGCGAGCCGAGCCCCGCGGCGAAGAACTGGAACAGCGAGGCGACCGCCGTGCCCCCCAGCAGGATCAGTGGGCCGCTGTCCCGCAGCGGATAGACCCAGGCATCGACGAACGCACCCGAGAGCTCGTCCTCGGAGACCTCGACGCCCGCCACCACCGCAGTGCAGAGCTCGCCGCAGGACTTGCAGCTGTCGACCTGCGTGCGGCCGTAGGTCTTGATCACCACGCAATCGGGGCACAGGACCGACTCGCAGCCCACACACATCCAGACCGCGTCCGCGCCGGGATGATTCGCGCACTCGAACGCCATGGGCCCTCCGTCGGTTTCCCTCGACTGTCCTTCTCTCGAAGGTCGTCGGGCCGGCTGTGCCGCTTTAGCCACAGGGAGCCACGGCGACACGAAAGAGCGTCCCGCGGTCGGGAGGCGCTCGGAGGAGCCGCCTGGCCTGGAGCCGGTGGCGGGGCGGGTTTCCCCATGGCAGCCGTCGCGCCTGCTGGAAGAATCAAAACGACACGATTCTGTGAAGCCAGCGTACAATGATGGAGTGAGTCGGGACCGTTCGGCATCCAGCGAGTTCGGGGCGCTCAGCGCGGGAGCTGCTTCGCGCGTGGATCTCTGGAGCCGGATCATCGATGCGGCGTCCGTCGCGAGCATGGCCGAGGTCGGCGTCTGGCGCGGAGACTTCTCGCGAGAGATCCTGACCCGCTGCACGGCCCTGCAGCGTTACGTCATGATCGACCCCTGGGCCCATCTCAGCGATTGGAACAAGCCCTACAACACGGAGCAGCGGCGCTTCGACGAGATCTACGCCGAGGCCATGCAGCAGACCGAGTTTGCGGCGAGCAAGCGTGAGGTCCTCCGCGGCCGTACCAAGGACGTCGCGGCGAGCATCCCGGACGGATCCCTCGACTTCGTCTACATCGACGGAGACCACACGCTGCGCGGCATCGCGATCGATCTGATCCAGCTGCTTCCCAAGGTTCGCGAGGGCGGTCTCATCGGCGGCGACGACTTCACCCCCGACCCCTGGCAACACGATCTTCGCTTCGAACCCACCCTGGTCTGTCCTTTCGGCGTCTATTTCGCGGAAGCGATGGACCTGCCGATTACCGCGTTGCCGTGCGCGCAGTTCGTGATCGAGAAGAGAACCGGCGCGGGCTTCTCGTTTCGAGACCTCACCGGCCGCTACGGGGACCTCTCGCTGAACCGACTGCCTTCGGGGCGCCGCCGCCTCGCGCACATGCGGTCGCGACTGCGGCAGATGGTCTCCCCCAGCCATTGACGCGCGGTCGCCCCGGACGCCCGAGCGACGTGGCACCGGTCTAGGGGAGATAGCGGAGCGGGTCCTGGGGGCGGCGGTTCCGGCGCACTTCGAAGTGCACGTGGGGGCCGCTGGCGCGTCCCGTGGCGCCTACCAGGGCGATGATCTGGCCCTTCTCGACGAAGTCGCCCTTCCGCACCTTGTTCTGGCGGTTGTGGGCGTACACGGTCGAGAAGTCGCCGGCGTGCTTGACGATCACGACCCGGCCGTAGCCGCCGAGCCAGCCGCTGTGGATCACCCGGCCCGCGGCTGCAGCACGGATCGGGGTGCCGCTCTTCGCCGCGATGTCGATGCCCTCGTGCGGGCGACCGCGCCGGCGCCCGAAGCCCGAAGAGAGCCGCCCCTCGAGCGGCCAGCGGAAGCGCACCTCGGCGGCCTCGCGCGCGTCGTCGCGGAAGTCGCCGACGCCCGGCGGGATCACGGACGCGAGCGCCAGCGACTGCTTCGGCGGCGGCCGACGCGCCCCGGGAATCACCAGCCGCGCTCCGACCGGGACGTCCGCGACGTCACCGATGCGGTTCGCGCGCACGATCGTGCGGACCGGCACCCCGTAGTACTGGGAGAGCCGGTAGACGTTCTCGCCGGGCCGCAGCTGGTGGACGGGGCCGCGCGGCGGCGGGGAGGAGGACGCACATCCCATTGCGACCACACACGCAGCCGCGACAGCGATGAGCCCAGCCCGCACGACCCCGCGTCGCCTCACGCGTGCCACCCGTGATCGCCCACCAGGTCGACGAAGCGCACGCGTCCGAGCCACTCGCGCGTATAGGCGTCTTCACCGACGCGGCGGATGCGCTGCAGGCGCTGCTCGTCGCGCGCGCCGAAAGGCCCGACCAGGCGTCCGCCGATCGCCAGCTGGGTGAGCAGCGGCTTCGGCACTTCCGGACCGCCGGCGGTCACCACGATGGCGTCGAAGGGGCCCTCGGCCGGGCGCCCTTTCGTTCCGTCGCCCCAGAACACGAGCACGTTGTGAATGCCGAGTCGGTCGAGCGATTGGCGCGCCTGGGCCGCCAGCTTCGACTTCCGCTCGACCGAGATCACGCGCTGGCATAGCTGCGACAGGATCGCCGCCTGATAGGCCGAGCCGGTGCCGATCTCGAGCACGCTTTCCTCGCCGCTGAGTTCGAGAGCCTGGGTCATCACGCCGACCACCGAGGGCTGGGAGATCGTCTGGCCTTCGCCGATCGGCAGCGCGGTATCGCGATAGGCCTGGCCCGAGAGTGCGCCGGGGATCAACTCGTGGCGGGGAACGCTCGCGAACGCGGCGAGCACACGGGTATCGTCGACGCCGGCATTCGCCAGGCGCTCGGCCATGCGCCGTCTCGGCAACGCGAAGCGATCCGAGACCGCCTCCCGAGCGGGACGCTCCCTGTACACCCCGGGACCCCCCATCCGACCCCCGTGCCGGGATCTTTGCGGGTCCGGCGCCGGCGCGCAAACCCCTTTCTACTGCTCGGGATTTGCCGGTGGCGCCGTGTGGGCGGCGGCGACCGCGGCGCGGGTGTCGGGCGCGTGGGCGAGTTCGAGCACAGTCAGCGCCAGCGCGCGT
This sequence comes from Myxococcota bacterium, assembly GCA_039030075.1. NCBI lineage: Bacteria > Pseudomonadati > Myxococcota > Myxococcota bacterium. The sequence goes on from JBCCEW010000026.1 coordinate 71,633, forward strand.
GCCCCTTCGAGCAGGCCCGCCTCGCCTCCCGGCGTCGCGGTCGCCTCGGCGAACGCGCGGGTGTGGAGCTGGAGGTTCTCACCGATCGGGAAGTTCGGGTGGATGGTGGGGACCACGCGCGACACGTGGGTGATGTCGCTCGAGCCGATCGCCTGGCCTGGCGCATGCGCTGTCTCGGGGAGTTCGAGCCGTTCGAGCTGACGCCGGTAGGTGTCGGCCAGCGGAAGGTTCGCGTGCATCGGCGGCGACTCGCCCGCGGCCGGGCGTGTCTCGAGACGCGTGTGGGTGGCGGCCGCGGCCCCTTCCGCGCAGGCCACCAGCCGTGCGGCCGCGTCTTCGAGCACGTCGTCCTCGAGGGCGCGCACCCAGAAGAGCCCGGCGGCCCGTTCGGGAATGATGTTCGGCGCCTGGCCCCCGTCGCTGACGATGCCGTGGATGCGCGCAGAACGCGGCAGCTGCTGGCGTAGGAGCCCCACGTTCACGAACAGTGAGATCACCGCATCGAGGGCATTGATGCCCTCTTCCGGGTACGCCGCCGCGTGGGCGGCCTTGCCGTGGAACACGAACTCGAACTTCCGGTTGCCGAGGAAGAGCCGGTGGGCGCGCCGCATGTCCGAGGCGTGGGCCATCATCGCGACGTCCGCTTCGGCGAACACACCCGCCTCGACCAGCTGTCGCTTGCCGACGCCGGTTTCCTCGGCCGGGCAACCGACCACGACGATCTTCAGCAGCTCGGGCGGTACCACTGCCGCCAGCGCCTCGGCCGCCAGCAGGCTCGCCGGCCCAGACAGGTTGTGACCGCAGGCGTGGCCGATCTCGGGCAACGCGTCCATCTCGGCGAGGAGCGCAGCGGTGAGCGGCGCGTCCTCCGCGCCGTGTCTCGCAAGGAACGCGGTGGGCATCCCGGCCACTTCGGACTCGATGGCGAAACCCAGACCACCCAGGCGCTCGCGATAGCGGGCGCTGGTCGCGTGCTCTTCGAGGGAGAGCTCCGGGTTCGCCCCCATCCAGCGCGCCAGCTCCAGGGCCTCGGGGGCGCTGCGCTCGATGACGGCGAGGAGTGCGGCGGCGCGGTCGGCGTCGGGTCGCGTCATGAGGGCGGGCTCGAGACGGTCATGGGTCTCCTGCTCGGACGGACGGCCCCCCTGCGTGAGCGCGGGAGTCCGGCCCTCCGAACCTACCCGAGCAGCCCGCGTCCGCGGTCGGAGTCCCCGACGCGGCGCCGGACATCTCTCGAATCCGTCTCGAAAATCGCCCCACCCCCCTGCCACAACGACGAAAATGGGGCCAGCCATAGGAGCTGTCGGTGAGCCGCTTGACGCGCCCGCCTCGATCCCCGATTCAGTCGACACCCCTCACCCGACGAGGGCCAGGAGAGGACCCCCGATGAGCGCCGCGATCGAGCAGGAATCCCAGGACACCTACAACCGCTTCGTCGCCCTGCGCGACGAGATCGACGTCGGCAAGCGCCCCTGGGCCGACCTCGCCGACTTCTTCACCGAGGACGCCGTCTACATCGACCCGGCCTGGGGACGCATCGAAGGTCGCGAGAACATCCGGGAGTTCTTCACCCAGTCGATGGCCGGGCTCACCGGCCACGGTTGGTCGACCCCCGAGAACTGGACGATGGCGAGCGGACACCGGCTGGTGAGCCAGTGGGACCAGATCCTCGGTCACCAGGAAGACGGCACCCCGTGGCTCGTGCCCGGCCTGTCCATCCTCTACTACGTGGGCGATGGACGCTTCTGCTACAGCCACGACATGCTCAACATGACCCACATCGGACAGACGATGCGGGCCATGGGCTGGGCTCCCCCGCCCGAGTTCAACATGCCTCCCAAGCACCCGAACCGCGACGTATCCTTGCCGAAAGCCTGGGCCCACCTGGCGAAGGACTGAAGGAGCCATCCATGAGCCAGCACGATCTCGTGATCCGCGGCGGCACCCTCGTCGACGGCAGCGGTGACGCGCCGCGCGCAGGCGATGTCGCGATCGACGCCGGACGCATCACGGCGGTGGGCGACGACGTCGGTGCGGGGCATCGCGAGATCGACGCCGAGGGCAAGATCGTGACGCCCGGCTTCGTGGACATCCATACCCACTACGACGCCCAGGCCACCTGGGACCCGATGTGCTCGCCCTCTTCCGAGCACGGCGTGACGACGGTGGTGATGGGCAACTGCGGTGTCGGCTTCGCCCCGGTGAACGAAGGGCTGCGCGACGAGCTGATCGACCTGATGGAAGCCGTCGAGGACATCCCGGGCGCGGCGATGCACGAGGGGATCCAGTGGGAATGGGAGACCTTCCCCGAGTTCATGAGTGCCCTCGAGCGCCGCAGTCACGTGCTCGACTACGGCCTCCAGGTGCCCCACTGCGCCCTGCGCGCCTACGTGATGGGCGAGCGCGGCATCGAGAACCAGCCGGCGAACGCGGAGGACATCCGCCAGATGCAGGCGATCGTGCGCGAGGCCCTGGAAGCCGGTGCGCTCGGCTTCTCGACCTCGCGCACCGAGATGCACAACACCCTCGAGGGAAACCCGGTGCCCGGCACCTTCGCCGAGCGCGACGAGCTCTTCGGGATCGGCGCCGCGCTGAAGGAGACCGGCGCGGGTGTCTTCCAGATGAGCCTCACCCACCGCGAAGTGCCCGATCAGATGGGCTGGATGAAGGACCTCGCCCGCGAGACCGGCCGCATGGTCACCTTCAACCTGCAGCAGGTCGACGAGGCCCCGGACGTCTACAAAGAAGACCTGCGGCTCCTCGACGAAGCGCGTGCCGAAGGCATCACCAACCTGCGCGGCCAGTTCTCGGGTCGGCCGGTCGGCGTGCTGATGGGCTGGGAAACGAGCGTGCATCCCTTCCTCGGCCACCCCGAGTACGTGAAGTGGATGCGGCTGCCCATTCGTGAGCGTCTGGAGCAGCTGCGCAAGCCCGAGGTGAAGGCCCGCCTGCTCGAAGGCGGCACGCTCCGCACCGACGCCCTGCCGAAGGACGCGCCGATTCCGCAGCCGGTCCTCCAGTTCCTGACCGGCGCCACCCACAAGATGTTCCCGATGGGCGGCGGCCACGATTACGAGCCCGACCCGAAGGATTCGGTGAAGGGGCGCGTCGAGTCGTCTGGGTGCACGCCCGCCGAGATCCTCTACGACGCCCTGATGGACCAGGACGGTCGCGGTCTCGTCTACTTCCCGCTCTTCGGCTACGCGACGGGTCGCTTCGACGCGATCGAAGAGACGCTGCGTCACCCCCAGACGGGCCTCTCGCTCGCCGACGGCGGCGCCCACTGCGGTGCCATCGCCGACGCGGGAACGCCCACGTTCATGCTCATGCACTGGGCCCGCGACCGACAGCGCGGCCCCACCCTGCCCCTCGAGTTCATCGTGAAGCGGCAGACCTGGGACACGGCCTGGCAGTACGGCCTGCACGACCGCGGGCGCCTCGCGCCGGGCTACCTCGGCGACGTCAACGTGATCGACTACAAGAACCTGACGCTCACCCCGCCCGAGATGCGATACGACTTCCCCGCGAACGGGCGGCGCCTCTACCAGGGGGCGCGCGGCTACGACTGCACGATCAAGTCGGGCCACGTCGTCTTCGAGCGCGGCGAGGCCACCGGCGATCTGCCCGGTCGGCTGCTGCGCGGCGCCCAGGCCGGCCCCGCTTGATCCGAGACGCACCCACCCGCGTCCCCCTTTCCCGGTGAGCGAGTCCCCCGACGACGCGCAGCGCGCGCGCGAGGTCTTCTTCGCGCTACACGAGGGGTTGCCGCGCCAGGCGCCGGGCCACGCGTCGTGCACCGCCAGCGCCCTCGGCTTCGTGCGCCGACAGCGCGAGCCGCGACGCGTCCTCGACGTCGGCTGCGGCCCGGGCGCGCAGACCGTCGACCTGGCGCAGCTCTTGCCTCGGGCCCATTTCACGGCGGTCGACCTCTATCCTCCGTTCGTCGAGGAAGCCCGTGCGCGCCTCGCGGACGCCGGCTGTGGCGACCGGGTGACGGTCGAGGTGGGCGACATGGCGGAGCTCCCGTTTCCCGAGGCGAGCTTCGATCTCGTATGGTGCGAAGGAGCCGCATACATCCTCGGCGTCGAGACGGCACTCGCCAGCTGGCGTCCGCTGCTCGAAGACGGTGGCTGTGTCGCTTTCACCGATGCCGCCTGGCTGCGCGTCGACCCTTCCGAGGCAGCGCGCGCCTTCTGGGAAACCGACTACCCGAGCATGAGTGACGTCGCGACCCTGCTGCGCCGGGTCGAGGCCGAGCGCTACCGCGTCCTCGGCCACTTCGTGTTGCCGGCGAGCGCCTGGGACGCCTACTACGCGCCACTCACCGAGCGCACCGATGCCTATGCAGCGTCCCACCCGCACGACCCGGTGGTCGATCTCGTCCTGGCCTCGACCCGCCGCGAGATCGATCTCTACGCAAACCATGGTGACTGCTATGGGTACGTTTTCGTGATCGCGGAGAAGGCTTGAGCATGCGTTTCGAAGGACAGGTCGCCCTCGTGACGGGCGGCGCCAGCGGCATCGGCCGCGCGGCGGCAGAACAGTTCTCGCGCGAAGGAGCGCGTGTAGTGGTGGCCGACCGCGACGCTGCGGCCGCCGAGGCCTGCGCCCAGGCCATCCGCGACGCGGGGGGAGACACGCTGCCCGTGGTGGTCGACGTCGCCCGCGAAGACAGCGTCGCCGAGTTGCTGGATACCGCCGTCACGCACTACGGCCGGCTCGACGCGGCGTTCAACAACGCCGGAGTGTCCTCCCACCCGATGCCGTTCGTCGACGTCAGCGAACAGGAATGGCACCGGGTCGTGTCTGTGAACCTCACCGGCGTCTTCTTCTGCATGAAGCACCAACTGCGGGTGATGCTCGCCCAGGAGCCCGTAGACGGTCTGCGCGGGGCGCTGTGTGCCAGCGCTTCTGGTGCCGCGCGGGTGCCCGCACCGGGCCAACCCCACTACACGGCCGCGAAGCACGGCCTGCTCGGCCTGGTGAAGCTGGTGGCCCAGGAGCAGCTCGCCCAGGGCATCCGCAGCAACGCGATCCTGCCCGGTGCCACCGACACGCCGATGATGCGCGACAACCCGCCCGAGTTCGTGAAGATGCTCGAGCGCTATTCGCCCGGCGGGAAGCTCGGACGCGCCGAGGACGTGGCCGCTGCCGCCGTGTGGCTCTGCTCGCGCGAAGCCCGCCACGTGAACGGCCAGTCGATCGTCGTGGACGGCGGTGGGATCCTGATCTGACGGCGCTCAGCGCGCGGGCGCCAGGGCCCCCTCGAAGGCCCCGATATCGACGCCCTTTCCCCGGGGCCGCGCTCGACCGAGCGCGTCCTTGGTGGGAGCCCCTGCCCCCGAACCCGCGTCGAGCAGCGGGCTGCCGGGCTTCGGCGCGAAGTCTTCCAGCCGCACGCGGGGCGTCTCCGGCTCCGCCGACACGGCCTCCGTCGCCTCCGCTTCGTTTGATGCTTCCTTCTCGGATTGCGGGTAGGCCGCTGCGGGTTGCCGGTAGGCCGTTGGATCGGAGAACCCGTCGATCGCCGGGATTCCCGCGAACCCCGGATCGCCGGTCACGAAGTTCCCGTCCTTCCCGACGATCGGTGGGGTCTGCTGGGCCTCGGTGGTGGCCAGCAGGTTGTGTCGGAAACGATGCTCCTCGGGGACGAAGGGCTCGCGGCTGTGGTGGTAGTTCACCGAGTGGAGGACGTTGTTCGCGACATCGAGGCCGGTGACGTTCTTGCCGACGACGATGCCGCCATAGATTCCGCGCCAGAAGACGTTGTTCACGAGCACGACGCCGTCCGCGTCCGACAGGTAGCCGACGAAGCCGCTCTCGGGGGTGAGGAACACGTTGTTCTCGAAGCGCACGTTGCGGCAGTACTCGGCGGGCGAGTCGGCCCAGTTTCCGAAGAAGACCGCCGCGGTGCTGCGCACGTCGTAGACCAGGTTGCCGATGAACTGGCTGTCGGCGACGTCGAAGATCTCGATGCCGTCACTGTGGCCGTTGTAGCAGGGGCCCGGCGGGTTCGAGTCGGTCCCGAAGGCGAGCAGGCGCGTGATCACGTTCCCGGCCACCAGCAGGTTGCGGGC
>JBCCEW010000027.1 GCA_039030075.1 Myxococcota bacterium
ACGGCCACCACCTTGCCCTCCGAGGGCTTCTCCTTCGCCGTGTCGGGAATGATGATCCCGCCCTTCGTCGTCTCTTCCTCGTCGATCCGCTTGACGAGAATCCGGTCCTGCAACGGACGGATCTTCATGGGATTGCTCCTTGTCCATGTTGGATTGGGGGGCCCAGGCCGGGCTCACCGCCGGGGTGTTGTCGGATGCTTCGGGGCCAGGCCCCACTGCGCACACCCCCCGGTCCCCAGGCGAGGGCGGCCGGGCGGCGTCGCAAAACGCCGGGTGTTCTAGGCACGGGCGGGCCGGGGTCAACGCGTCGCGGCGGATTTTTTCGTGCGACGGGCGGGCGACCCGGTCCCTGGCGGTGGGGTTTTCCCTCGCCCGACGGACGGACCCGGCTGCCTACGGCTTGTGCAGTGCCTGCTCAAGGTTCAGGCGGCCCGGTGGCTTGGGAGCGCCTCACGCGCGCTGCGACGCTCCGAGGCGGGCCGCTCGTGGCACATCGCTTGCTTCCTCTCTCGCCGTCGCGGGCGCGCCCCGGAGATCGCCTGGATCTCCGCCCGGCGGTGTCCCGCACTCCATGGAGAACACCGCGTGCTCGACCCCAAGCCCACGACCCGAGGCCTGCTCGCCGGCATCACCCTGCTCGGCCTGGCCCAATCCGCTTCGGCCGACGAGATCTCGGCCGGCGACACCGCCTGGATGCTGACCAGTACGGCGCTGGTCCTGATGATGACCCTCCCCGGCCTGGCGCTGTTCTACGGCGGCCTGGTCCGGGCCAAGAACATCCTCTCGGTGCTGATGCAGTGTCTGATCTCCGCCGGCATGGCGGGGGTGCTGTGGGTGGTGGCCGGCTACAGCCTCGCCTTCGGCGAGGGCAACGCGTTCATCGGTGATCTCAGCATGCTGGGCCTGGCGGGGATCACGCCGGACTCGGTGTCGGGCTCCATCCCCACCTACGTGTTCGTGATGTTCCAGGGCATGTTCGCGATCATCACGCCGGCGCTGATGCTCGGCGCGTTCGCCGAGCGCATGCGCTTCGCCCCCTACCTGGCCTTCATCACGATCTGGCTGTTCGTCGTGTACATCCCGCTGGCTCACATGGTCTGGGGCGGCGGCTACATCGGCGAGACGATCGGCGCCCTCGACTTCGCCGGCGGCCTGGTCGTCCACATGTCGAGCGGTTTCTCGGCGCTGGCGGGCGCGATCATCATCGGGCCGCGCCGCGGCTACATGAAGGACATGATGCCGCCCCACAGCCTGCCGCTCACCGTGATCGGCGCGGCGCTGCTGTGGGTGGGTTGGTTCGGATTCAACGCGGGCAGCGAGCTTGCCGCCGACGGCACCGCCGGCCTCGCGTTCCTGACCACGAACACGGCCGCGGCCACCGCTGTGCTCGCGTGGGTCGCCATCGAGTGGATCCACCGCGGCAACGCGACGGTACTCGGCGCGGCCACCGCGGCGGTCTCGGGCCTCGTGGCCATCACCCCGGCCTGCGCCTTCGTGACGCCGGTCGGTGCCATCTGGGTCGGTCTCGGCGGCGCGGTGATCTGCTACGTGGCCGTCACGATCCTGAAGCCGATGCTCGGCTACGACGACTCGCTCGACGTGTTCGGCGTGCACGGCATCGGCGGCCTATGGGGCGCACTCGCCACCGCGCTCTTCATCGCCGACTTCGCCCTGCCCGAGGGCCAGACCTGGGGCGGCCAGCTCTGGGCCCAGGTCCAGAGCATCGTCCTGGTCGCGGTCTACGCGCCCGTCGCCAGCGCCATCATCCTCTACGTGTTGAAGGCGGTCTTCGGCGGTCTGCGCGTCGGCGACGAGCAGGAGTCGCAGGGCGTGGACGTCGTCGAGCACAGCGAGACGGCCTACACCTCGTAAGCGTGTGAACACCGGGTGCGGCGTCGTCGGGCGCCGCACCCGGCCACTTCCCGTATGCTCCCGTCTCGCGCCGCATGCCACGACGGAGAGAGCCGTGAAGTACCTGCACACGATGGTCCGGGTGACCGACCTCGAAGATTCCCTCGAGTTCTACTGCGAGAAGCTCGGCCTCGAGGAAATCCGCCGGGTCGATGTCGAAGCCGGCCGTTTCACCCTCGTCTTCCTCGCGGCGCCCGGCGACAACGAGGCCCAGGTCGAGCTGACCCACAACTGGGATCCGGATCCGTCGCCCCTCGCCGGCGGCCGCAACTTCGGCCACCTCGCCTACCGGGTCGACGACATCTACGAGGTCTGCCAGCGGTTGATGGACGGCGGCGTGACCGTGAACCGCCCCCCGCGCGATGGCCACATGGCCTTCGTGCGCTCGCCCGACGGCATCTCCATCGAGCTCCTCCAGAACGGGCCGCCGCTGTCCCCGCAGGAGCCCTGGGCCTCGATGCCCAACGAGGGAGAGTGGTAATCAGGAGCGCGCAGAACTCGCCGTAAGGCGAGCCATCTGCACCGGTTCTGGGATCGCCGCCAGGCCGTGGGCGTCACGTCTGCGCCCGGCGTGGCCACTCCTACACATGAATTGGATCCTCCTCCCCGTGCGAACCGAACCGAGCCCCTTCCGGCGACGGATGGGCTGGAACCGTGAACAGCGCATCGCCCTGCTCAAGCGCCGGCTCGTCAGCGAGGCGGGTCTGAACGGCGCGAGCGCGATGGCCATCTCGACCGAGCTGGAATCCCTCCTCGCCGAAGAAGAGCGATCATTACAGAGTTAGCGATCCCATCGCTTTTTCTGTAACATTGCGTGCGTGGCAGCCCCCACCGCGCGCAGCCTGATCCTCGACCTGCTCTCCACCCTTCGGGAGGGGAGCATGCCCGTGGCTGCGCTCGTGAAGGCGGGAGGCCTCTTCGGGCTCGCCGAGGGCAGCCTCCGCGTCGCCCTCACCCGCCTCGCGGCCGACGGCCGTGTCGAGCGCGACGAGCGCGGGTCCTACCGCCTCGGTGCCGCCGCAGCCCCCGTGCAAGGCGTGGTGGGCGGCTGGCGCACCCTCGACCGCCGCCTGCGGCCATGGCGCGGCCCCTGGTGGGCGGTCCAGCGCCCGGAGCGCGCGCTGCGCGGGGCCGCTGGGCGACGCGCGGCCCAGGCCCTGCGACTCCACGGCTTCGCGTCCCTGCGCGCTGGGCTCTGGGTGCGTCCCGCCAACTGGCGTGAGCCCCTCGACACGCTGCGCGAGCGTCTCCACGCCATCGGGCTACCCGACGACGCCTGGGTGTTCGAGGTGCGCGATTTCGACACAGCGACCGATGCCCGGGCCCGCGCGTTGTGGGACGGCGCCGCCCTGGTCGCCGACTATCGACGCGCCACCCAGGCGCTGCGCACCAGCGCCGCGAAGCTCCCCGAGCTCGACACAGGCGTTGCGATGCGCGAGTCGTTCTTGTTGGGCGGCAGCGTCGTGCAACAGCTGGTGCTCGACCCCTGGCTACCCGCACCGCTCGTCGACGAAGACGAGCGCCAGACGCTCCTCGAGACCATGCGCGAATACGACCGCCTGGGCCGCAGCGCCTGGGCCGACTTCCTCGGACGCTTCGGCGTCCCCCATCGCACGGCACCGGCGGATACCCGCTGGGCCGCAGCCGGTGCCTGGCCCGAGACCGCTGAGCACCTCGGAGGGAACCCGTGAACGAATCGACTGCATCCGCGAGCGTAGAACCCGATGCACTGAGCTGGCGCGAACGCGTCACCCGGGAAGAGATCGACGGCTGGCTCGCCATGAACGACTGGAAGAGCGCGTTCTCGATCGTGCTGAACTGGGCACTCGTGTTCGCGTCGATGGCGCTGGTCGCCGTGTGGCCGAACCCGCTGACGATCGTGTTCGCCCTCTTCGTGATCGGGGCGCGCCAGCTCGGCTTCGCCGTGATGATGCACGAGTCGTCCCACCGCACCCTGTTCTCCAACCGCAAGGTCAACGACTGGGTGGGCAACTGGCTGTGCGCCTACCCCGTCTGGAGCGACATCACGCCCTACCGTCCCTACCACCTGCAGCACCATGCCCACACCGGGAAGCGCAAGGACCCGGACCTCGGCCTGGTGAAGCCCTTCCCGATCACGCGCACGAGCCTGACGCGGAAGATCTGGCGCGATCTCTCGGGCCAGACCGGTTGGAAGTTCGCGAAGGGCGGCTTCAAGCGGACCTTCGGCCGCTGGAACGAGGACGAGACCGCGCGGCGCGCGGCCCAGGGTGTGCTCGTCACGAACCTGGTGCTGCTGGGTCTGCTCACGGCCGTGGGCCACCCGGCGCTCTACCTCTTGTGGGTCGTCGCCTGGCTCACCACGAACACGCTGGTGACGCGCATCCGCGCGATCGCCGAGCATGCCCTCACCCCCGACGCCGAAGAGCCGAGCGGCCACACGCGCACGACGATCCCGGCCTGGTGGGAGCGGCTGTTGATCGCGCCGAACTGCGTCAACTACCACATGGAGCACCACCTGCTGATCATGGTGCCTCACTACAACCTGCGCGCGATGCACGAACGCCTGATGGAGCTGGGTGTCATCGACCCCGGTTGCATCACCCACGGCTACGCAGCGGTGCTGCGCCACGCGGCGAGCAAGCCCGACCAAGCGTCGGCCGCCGACGTCGGCGAGACCCTGCCGAAGCGCTACCCGCCGTTCTGAGGCGCGGAGCCGCCGGGTCGCCACCGTTCACGCCGCGCGCATGAACCGCCCGCGCGCGTGGGCTAGGCTGCGGCTACTGCGCGAGTAGCTCAGTTGGTAGAGCATCAGCTTCCCAAGCTGAGGGTCGCCGGTTCGAACCCGGTCTCGCGCTCCAGAGATTCCGAAGGCCTCGTAGTCGAAAACCGGCGCGGGGCCTTTGCTTTTTCGTGCAGCGTCGCCGCTTGCGACACGGGTCGAGCGACTTCCTGCCACTGGGAAACGCGGAACTGACGGCCTAGTGACGGCCTACGCGCCCGAGTCATCCGCGCCCGCGATCATGGCATCGAGCCCCGCCATCGCGGTCTCCAGGTTCTCGGGTATGTGCTTCGCGTAGATGTCGAGGGTGGTGCTCGCACGCGAGTGACCCAGCATCGCCTGCGTGGTCTTGAGATCGGTCCCACCCCCGAGTACGAGCGTTGCCGCGGTGTGGCGAAGGGGCTGGAGCGACACCTTCTTCCCCTGCAACCCGGCAGCCGCCACCACCGGCCGCAGGTTGCGTCGGCCCCAGTTCGAGAAGCGAATCGGCGTGCCGGCACCAGACGTGAAGACAAGCACCGTCGGATGCGGAGACGCGGGCAAGCTCTCGCGGTGCCGATTCACGGCCTGTCTGGCCCAGGACGGCAGCGGTACCGTCCTGCGTGACATCTTGGTCTTCAGGTCGGCGATGTACTGGCGCCCCTGAGCGGTCTCCTTGAGCGCCTGGGCCAAACGGACACGGCCAGCGCCCAGGTCGATATCGCCCCAGCGCAGGCCGAACACCTCGCCGCGCCGAAGACTACACAGCCCCAACGCCAACGCAGCCTCGACCCACGGCGGCTGGGTGTCCCTGGCGACCGCGAGCAGGTGTTGAGCCTCCTGCGGAGTCAGGTGGGCGATCTCCGGCCTGGGGAGCTTCGGGCGGTCAACATGAGCAGTTGGGTTCGCCGCGAGCTTGCCCCTGCGCACTGCGAGCTCGAACACCCGAGCAGCCAGGTCCAACACCATCCGGCGCGTTCGCAGACCAACGCCAGCATCCCGCATGTCGTTCTTCAACGACTCGATATGGGCGTCCGTCACGCGCTTGATCTGCATTCCTCCCAACCTGGGAACAAGGTGCTTGTTCAGCGTGCTTCTGTACGTGCCCAGTGTCGTGGGCTCAACAGCCTCCTCCTTTGAGGACAGGTACAGCTGCACGAGGTCCGAGACAGTCATGAGTCCGGGGTCAGCGATGCGTCCACCGCTATCGAGGGTCTCCAGTGCCTTGCGAAGCGCTCGGTTCGCCTCTGTCTTCGTCTTGAAGTAGCCGAGCGTCCGACGACGCCGCTTGCCGCTGCCATCCCGGCCAAGATCGATCTGGGCCTGGTAGGGCCGACGGCGCCCTTCCCTCTTGGTGACGCTGCCGTCTCCTTGATCTCGTCGTTTTGCCACTACTTTGTCCTCCTGTTCTTTCCCTTGAGCCACCCTTGAACGGTCTTCGTATCCGAGTCGAGCTTCTTGGCGATCTTCGCCGGCGTCATACCCCTCTGCGCCAGCTTCACAGCCTCTCGCTTCCTCTCGCGATACGCCGCCATCCGGCACTTTTCGGAGCAGTACTCCCTGCTCCGGCGCGTCTTGCGACGGTTGTCCACGATGAAAACGTCGTTGCATACGAGGCATCGCTTCTCGACACGCTCAATGTCGAGCGAGTAGGCGAACTCCAACCAAATCAGCCCCAGTAGAGACCGAGCCTGATCTCTCATCTCAACGCGATCGCCATAGAGAACGGGCCGACGGAGCACGGCCGGATCAAACGATTCTGTTTCGGGATGTAGCGAGCGACGCCGACCTCCGAACTGGTCGGTTACGCGTGCTACGACCAGTTGCCGCAACCGACGACTCGCTAGCTCCTTGCTGTCAAACCGCTCAGCAGACGAACGAGGGAGTAGGTTCGCCCAGACTTCCCCACCGCTCTCGGTCAATCCGACGCGCGAGCCCAACGAAGCCGATGCTGTCTTGTGCCACCACGACAGCCTTTCGTTCATCTCCTTGAGTGTCCCGCTCTCCGCGGCCTCCCATGAGCTCATTGCGAGGCGCAGGTCCAGAGATTCAGAGATCCAACTGTCAACTCGCTCCGCCCAGGGTTGCTCGCCCTCGGCGTCGTGGACTGTGACCGGGACTCGCTCCCAGATTCCGAGCATCCCGAACTCGTCCGCGAACGCCTGAACCGCGCCGAGAGCCTCTTCGCCTTGATAGGCGAACAGACTTGAGAATCGACGGTGCAGAGGTGGACCCCCCTCTGCGGGCAGGAAGAGATCCTCTTCGTCGCCGGTCCACCAGACGAGCCATGCCCCAGCTGGGGCTTCGTGAATGCCGTAGCCACCTGGGTCGCGGCGCCAATTCAGGACCACGCGGTCCGCAAGCTCCACCGGCTCCCCTCCATCGGTTGTTACGCGATGAACACGATAACATATTTTTTACCGTGGTTGCGAATTTCGAGTCCCGACGGCACATTCCTCACTGCGGAACGCGGGAATACACACAGGTGGCCGAGCGTGTCCGCCTGGAACTCAGGAGGCCCTATGCCGGATCGAGATCCTTCAAGCCCTCAAATCAATGCGGCGCACCAGGGCGACGACGAGTGGGAGGACGGTGCTCTCGGCGGCAGCAACCGCTGGGAGTTCATCGGGACCAGCAGATCGCGTTGGTACGAGCTCGTCCGGGAGGGCGAACTTGTGGTCGCGCGCAACGGAAACCGACTGGTGTCTTCGGTCAAGAGTTCGAAGGCGTACCTGGCTCGGAACCGGGTCTGACCCCAACCCCTCAACGCAGAAGCGCCCCGCCCCCCGTATTCAGCGACGAGAGGGCCGAGGCGCTGGAGCGAAGCGATGAGTTTATCGCGATGGACCCGAGAGCACCCCTGCCCCATCTGCAGCGGGCACGACAAGCTCCCACGCGGTCACGGAGAGCGCTGCCACGGGTACCTCTCTTCCGATTCCCTGTACGCCTACTGCGCGCGAGAGGAACTCGCCGGCAGCCTGACGCCGCAGGGGGAGTCTGGATGCTACCCGCACCGTCTGGAGGGCAAGTGCCGCTGCGGCGAGACGCACGGCATTGCCAAGTGCGCCTCGAAGCCAAACGGCGTGGCACGTAAGCGCGCGTTCTCCCCGAGTTCGGCAAATCGGTCCCATGGGTCCGTCTTGCGCGACCTCGGCCCTGAGGTCGCCTCGTACCAGTACCAGGATGAGGACGGGCAGCCGCTCTTCGAAGTCGTGCGCTTCGAGGCCCCTGATGGCGGGAAGGAGTTCCGCCAGCGCGCCCCGGACGGCACCTGGAGCGTCCAGAGCATCCGGAAGGTGCCCTTCCACCTACCCGAGCTCCTCCGGGCCGTGGCGGCCGGCGACTCGATCTACGTTGTCGAAGGCGAGAAGGACGTGCTCGCGGTCGAGGCAGCCGACTGCGCCGCCACCTGCAACCCCGGCGGCGCCGGGAAGTGGCAGGACGATTGGGCTCCGCTCTTCGACGGCGCCCACGTGATCGTCGTCCAGGACAAGGACGATCCCGGCGAGAAGCACGCCCGGAAGGTGTACCACTCACTAAAGAACGTAGTGGCCAGCATCCGTGTCGTGGAGGCTGCCAGCGGGAAGGACGCCGCGGACCACTTGAAGGCGGGGGAGCGGATCGACAGCTTGGTGGAAGTCAGCCTCGAGACCCAGGAAGACAGGACGGGGCGACTCAGGATCCTCACAGCCACCGAGATCGAGCAGGACCGGGCACCACGGGAGATCGTCGAACGCCTGATCCACGAGGACTCCCTGCACTCCATCGTTGCCCCTGCGAAGGGTGGGAAATCGTTCCTCGCTCTTCAGCTGGGACTTGCGGTTTCCCATGGTGAGCCCTTTCTCGGGCAGCGCACCCGCCAGGTACCGGTGCTCTATGTGTCCACTGAGCCTGGGATGAGCGCGGCGGTGCTCAGAGGGCGGCTCGCAGCTATCGCGCGGGATGTCGGACTCCCCGCACCAGACTTCGACCGCGGGCTAAGGGTGGCTGCATCCACGACCGAGCGCGGTGCGCTCGACCTGGACCTGACAACGGATGAAGGCCGCGCCGAGCTGCGCGACGCAGTTCGAGAATCCGGGGCCGGCTTGGTGGTGCTGGACACCTTCTACAGCATGTCGGGGGACAAGGACATGATCGACAACCTCCAGATGAAGGAGGTCTACCTCGAACTCTCGCGCCTGGGGAAGAACGAGAGATTCGCGAACGTCCTCCTCGACCATTCCGGGAAGTCCGCAGCCGAGGGGTTGCCAGTGAGCTTGTCCGCGATCGGCGCGTCTTCGAAGGGCGGCGCGTGCAACACCATCATTCAGCTGAACCGGCAAGGTGGCGCCTGGGAGATGAAGGTGGCCTCACACTTCGGCACCTGGGATGACCCGCTCGTCTTCACCCGCCCCATGTGTGACGGGAAGCCGGGCTTTGGCGTCGTGCCGACTAGCCACGCCGAAACCAACGACATCGACATCTCCTGGCTCCAGGAGCTCTTCGAGAGCCATGGCGAACGAAGCGACGCGTACGAGGGCTGTCTCCACTTCGGCTCCGCTACCAAGCTCAAAGCAGCCCTTGCGAAGAACGGCATCACCAGCACCCCGAACCAGGAGGCCATCGACGCGGACATTCGACGGCAGTTCTGCTTCTGGCCAACCACCTCACCCATGAACCGAGATGGGAAGCCGATCGAGGTCCTAGACGGATCCCGGAGCGCTCGAATCTATGTCTGGAGGTGGGGGGAAACGACCTCCACCACCGCCCCTATATAGGAGGTCATGGTGATGGTGGAGGTCAGCGGTGAAACGAGTGTCACACGGAAGCAAGCCGAGCTGGCGCTCGCGCGCCCAGCTTCGGCTCTTGCATTCCGTAGGGATGACTGGTGTAGGTCGGTGGCGGTTGGTGTCGGTGGTGAGAGTGGACCGGGTCCGTCAGCGTTTTCTGCCCCGATTCGGGACCGGGTTAAACGTCATGGAAGCGCGCGCAGATTTCGGGGCGACCTGGGAGAATTGACCCCCCGGTATGCCGCTGCGAACAGCCTCCCCCCTGGCCGTCAGTTGGCCGTCGAGGCAGAAAACCGCAGCCACCACAGTCGCTTGGCGCTGACCCTTAGCTACGCAAGCGCAGGGTACTCGCCGTTGACCCGAGGGAATGCTGCGGCCGCCGGCGATTCGCGGGGACAGAGGGAGAGGAGGTCCCCCTCCTCGTGGGTTCACCTCGGGCCGCCTCAACGATTCACAGGGCACGATGCCCAAAGAAAGGGAGAACGAACCTTGAGCTTGAACAACAACGAACTCTTCATCGGAGCCTGCGTCCGGAACGACCACGAGCGGGCCGCTCTGTTGTTCCTAGAGGAGGCGTTTGCGGCGGAAGACGACGCTTTCTCCAAGACTCAGGAACTCGCGTACATCGACTATTGGTGTGACTACGACACCGATCCGCTCGGGCTCGTGATTGTCGAGCGCACCCAGGATTGGCTACGAGCCTACTACCCGGACAGCCTGGGCTTCATGGCACCGGGGAAGCAGTTGCCCTTTGCGCAAGCCATCATCGCGCGGTTCAGGGAGATCTGGCCCGCGCGTGCGAGTGCGCCGTGCGACGATTCAACCTCGCCGGTGAATTAGTCCAGGACCCGGACCTCTCCCGCCAGTTCACGGGCGCGTGTGTTCGGGCCTGGCGGGAGTCCACGGGCCTCTCCAGGGCTCGTCTGGCCGCCATCCTCGGCTGCTATGAGAGCACTGTCCAGAGATGGGAAGCCAGTGCCGTGGTGGCGCCCCGGGTCGTGTTCCAGCTGGCGGGCACGGAAAGACTCGTCCGACGCCTGAACTACCAGCGGCGGGAGGCCAAGCACTCCCGGGACTACCGGCGTCGTCGCGACGTTTGCGAAGACCGGATCAAACGCGGTTTGAAATCAGAGCCGGAAGTGCCCCTCTGGTAGCAGGCATGAGAAAGATTGCCCTGGACAGTGGCGGAGGTGCCTGGACAGGCCGTATCTTTCCGAGTTACCCCCTCCAAGAAACCAGCAACTTCCTCCGTGAAGAGGAAACGGTCAATGGCGACCGAATTTGGAGATGTATCCGTAGCAGGACCCCAACAGCCCCAGGTCCCGATCACAGGCTTGCCGCCGCAGGTCTTGCAGCAGATCGCCAACCAGGCGAGTCAGCAAGCGGCGATTCAGTCGGCCAAGACGCACTATGTCTCGTTCTCTGCCGAGGTGGTGCCGCACACGATCGAATCGTTGCTCGCACTGTGCGCCGACCTGGTGAACAAGCATCAGCCGGACGAGATCTACCTCGCCCTCAATACCCCTGGCGGCCAGGTCGCCTGCGGGATCGGTGCGTACAACATGCTCCGGGCACTGCCGGTGAAGATCATCACGCACAACGTGGGTGCGGTTGATTCGATCGGAAACGTGATCTTCCTAGCGGGTGACCAGCGCTATTGCTGCTCGAACGCGGGTTTCATGTTCCATGGCGTCGGATTCGACATCAATGGACAGAACCTGCGCCTGGAGCGGAAGCTACTCGGAGAGCGACTCGACGCTTTGCAGGCAGACGAGCGCAAGATCGCCAGCATCATCTCCGATCGGACCGAGATGACGGACGATCAAGTCGAAGAGTCCTTCCTGAACCAGGTCACCCGCGATCCGGACTTCGCAAAATCCAACGGTATTGTTCACGAAGTCCGAGACCTGGACATTCCGAAAGGCGCACCCATTTACCAGCTTGTATTCCAGCGGCAGGGCGTCGTTGTCCGGTAGGGTCGGGAGGAATTCGTCGGTCACGGGGGGGAGCCTATCACGCACCATGATACACCCCTGTGAAGCAGTTCACCGATGACATTATCGGCAGGTCGATCCAGAGGGATTAGCGACATTCTGTTCGAGTCGCAAATTCTGGGGGTTGGCCGTCTTGTTGCGCATTCGTTAAGGAGCTCTAGATCCCCCTTTTCCACACCTGCGCCCTACTCCAGCGCCCTCAGCACCTCGGTGCTGTTTTCCGCCGTCTTGCGGGCGAGGTCCTCGAACCCTGGGTTGGCGGCCAGCTGACGCACTCGCTCCTGGACCGCGACTAGTTCTGCCCGCTGCACCGGGAGTCGCTCTCGGAGGCTGAGGAGCCTGCGGAGCCGCTGTGTGCGGCCCTTGGCAGTGAGCACCTTGCCCTTGCTGCGGCCACTGCGCGCGCGCATCGGTTCACCGCTCACGAACTCGGCCTCAATCCGCGCGGCCTCCTTCTCCGCGTCTCGGATCCGCGCTCGAAGCCCCTGAGCGTGGGACTCCAACAGGGACCGCTCCGAGGTGGCCTCGGGCAGGATCGCGTCCAGTCGGTGCCACCGCGCCACCATGGCGGCGAGCTGGTCAGCGGGTCGTTCCAGCACCCGGCGTTGGTGGTCCTCGTCAAGGCCCAGGACAACCTGGGCGGCCTTCTCGCGCAACTGCATCTGTTCTGCTTCGTTCAGCATCAGCATGATCTCCAGCTTGGGGTTAGTTCAGAGTTTCAGTGCTCGGCTCAGCGAGCCTGCCACCCTGCCGGGCCAGAATGGCGGCCTCCTCTGAGAGCCGGACGAAGGTACGCATGCTTCCGCCCTGGAGTGAGTCCGTGTAATCGAGGAAAGCGGGTAGACGCAGGAGTTCGGCGTAGACCTGCATCGCCTTCCAGTCGGCTCTCGGGCGAACCAACCTCTCAGGTTTGCCCGTGTCGATGATGCGATGGCACGTCCAAAGGAGCTCGTTCGCGCTGAACGACATGCTGACCCATTCCTTGTGGGAGGGATCGTCACTAGGAATGTGCGTAAGGGCGTCGTGGATGAGCTCGAAGGTCTCGTAGTGGTACTCGCGGAGCCATCGACGGGCGCGCTTCGGCGTCAGCTTGTTCCAGGGGACGGGAACGAAATCGATGTGGAATCTGTCGATACCCATCACCGCCCCTCCGACCGATAGGTCTCGGCGCGATCCGACCTCATCTCGCGCGACCACCAATGAGAGGCTTCGGCCTTGAGCTGGGTCGCCGCATTCTCCAGCGCCGCGGTGAGAAGCTCGTAGGTCCTGGGCCAGAGCTGCGCCCCCTTGTCGCCGTACCCGAAGCCGTCGTCCGTCTTGTCGCGAAGCTCTCGGATGCTGCGGGCGATCTCCTGGGTCTGCTCCGAGGCGTGCACCGAATCTACGTCGAGTCGGCAGCGCGGGTGTTCGAGGAACTCCGGCACCGCCTGCAAGACCATGGCGAAGTCCTCCAGGAGCATCTCGGGAACGTAGACGCCGGCGTGCACGAGGTCCGCGAGCACGAGCGTCCAGTCCCGGAAATCGCCGCGGAGCCAATCGAGGGCCTCGCCGCGGTTCTTCCACTCGGGAACCGGAATGACGTTGGTGGGGATCGATACGATGGGGCCGGGCTGGACTGTGTCGGACATGGGTGGACTCCAGTGGTGGGAGGCATTGTTAACATTTAAGCGTTAACATAGGCTGCCATGGAGCCGCAACGGGTAAGTGTTAACTTTCCCGGGTGGGGCTAAAGAGGCTTGAGGCCGAGCACCGGACTCGGCGGAAGACCGTCGTGGTCGACGAGTATCGGTGCGTCGTCTGCGGCGAGTGGACAGCGGCGAAGCGCCCTCGGCTGACGTGCTCGGACTCACATCGTGTGATGCTGGCGCGGATGCGGAAGCGCGGCGAGATGCCCCCGCACACCCGGTCAACGGAGTGTTAGCCAGATGCGCCTCCACTATGTCGGTTCGTTCCAGCGAGGGCACCACCACCCGTCTGAAAGCGCGGCCGGAGAAGCATGGGGCCAGCTCTCACGGTACGGAGCGGTCAACTTTCTATCAGCCTTCAGCGGAAATATCGGCGGCGAAGATCCCGACCGTCCGCGAATAACGTCGTATGCGGCCGTACGGATCCGTCAGGGGGTTGAGTTTCGGAGTTTTTCGCAAGACGGCTCGCTTCTGACTGCGCCGCTCTCCTTGTACTACGCCGCGTTGAACGCCGCACGCGCGTGCCTCGCGCTCGAAACGGGAACCGAATCTGGGAAGAGCCACGGGCTCACGTTTCGCCTGGGCGAAAGCCTGATGGATTGCCATGCGATCATCGCCAAAGGTACGTACGCAGATCTCCTTGCCGCGTTCGACGTGTCGTTCGAGGTCGGAGACGAAATCTCGTTGCGAGATGCCCTATCGGCGATTCCAGAGATAGCTCACGAGTTCAACTCCCCGGACCGGGGATTGACGAACGTGTACTCGGTCTCGGTCAAAGCGGCACGAGGCGAACTAACGCTTCGCGTGAACGACTCCTACCGGCCTCTTGAGGATTTTGCAGCCAGCTGGCGAGATTGGTTTCCGATCCTCGCAACGATCTGCGCGTACAACGAGAACGAACGCAGCCTGGCCCTGGTCGATGCAGGGTCAATCGCTGGCCCGGAAACCGTTGAAGAGTTCTGCAACGCTCACCTTGAGACCAGCCTCACGTGGCTCAATGCTCCAATCTGGTGGCTTATTCGACACCCCGTATCGAAGCTGGAATTGCCACGGATCGCCTACTACTTCGTTGCCCTCTTCATCCTGGGAAGCGTCGTCCGCTATGAACCCGAGATGATGATCGAAGCTGCATCACCTGATGACGAGCTCAACTGGTTCTTGCAGCGATTCCTTGCAGCGGCAGATCGGCATGTGCCACAGCTGCTCGTCTCGCGGCTCCGCGGACACAACGTGTTTTTCCCCTCGGTCTAGCCGTGCTCGCCTACGCTCCCGACCCGCGAGCTCTGCGCTGCGCCGCCAACTCACGGAGGAGCGATTCGACGGTCGCCCCAACGCGTGGCACGCGTTGTTCAACGAAGATCGGATCGTCGATCTCCGGCAACGCCCTAGGTAACGCTCCCAGAATCCGCGCCTGGGCCTGGAGGACGCTTAAGGTCATGACGACGAAGAGGCCGGGGTCATCCGGGTCGAACTCTTGCGCCTTGATCTGAATAGCCTGGTGAAACTTCCCGCCCGCAACCTCGTGCTTTACGTCAAGTCCGAAGGCGATTCCCAGGAATCGAGAATGCATTGCAAACGAAGACGCCCGCTCGTAGGCATCGTGTAGCCCGAAGTCTCTCGCGGCCGACCGAACCGCGTGTTGGTGTGTCTGGAAGAACGCGCGGCCGTCGGCTTCGGTTGAGATGTCCTGCCACTCCGACGCGATCTCAGGGCTCTCACTCATGAGGTAACAAAGCGAAAGAGACTCCACCTGCAGTCTTGTGTAGGCAAACGGGGCGGAGAGTCGAAAGCGAAGCAGATCCGCGAACGCGGCCGAGTTCAATACTGCGATCTTGGCAAGGAGAGTGCCTCGTGATTCGCGGCTCCTGAAAGCGTGCAGCGCATCCCTCACCCGGGGGTTTGTGCCCGCATGAGCCGGGAGCTCGCCGTCGGATTCCAGGCCTAGCTCCTCTACAAGCTCTTGAATGGGTTCGTAGTGCCGGTCGCTGAAGCTCTGGGTAAGCACGCGCAACGCGGTGTCATAGAGACCGCATACGTCATTGAGAGCCGACCAGAAACCGGGACAATGATCGCTGAGCACGCTCTTGCAAATCGGGACGTTCTCATTGTCCGCTTGCAGAAGCTCATCGATAGTCGGGCTAAGCATGTGTTCGTACCCGCCGTTTGACCGCGCGACGACCTATCGAAGCTCGTCTCGGATCCGTAAGGCCTCCTGAACCACATCCCGTTTGTCGAGGTTCGTGTCAGGGTCTCCTCCCGAAACTGCGTTCGAGAGGTACACCAAGCCCTCCCGCGCGATGGCGATATTCGAAAGGCTCGGAACTATCCCTAGGTACGCCCAAACGCGATAGTGCGGAACGAGATGTGCGCGTGCTGCGAGCTGCGTGGCTCTCTGCCGCAGGACGAGAGAGGATTCCATCTCCCGCTCAGGAGAGTGCGCGCCCGGATTGGCGAAGACATTCGAGTGGAACACGAGGTCATCGGCAACTTCACCGATCAGCATTCGCAGACCCTGAACGGGCTCCAGAACAACTTTGAGTAGTACTTGTCCCACAACGAATACTGCGACTCCTCCGAGTACTGTGAATGCCATCGTGACGGCCGCCTGCTGAAACTCAACCACAGAGCCCTCCTCCACCCCAAGCTCCCAGGGGCCGCTTAGTCACAGAACTTAGTCGCTGCGCGATCGCACTCCGAACTCAGCGAGGAACGGCGCAAGATCTTCTGGTACCGAAGTGAAGTGCTTTGAGGAACGCTCGCGGAAACGCTCGAACAGAACGTCGTCAATTGCGATGCGCTTCAAGTAGCGCCTCACGGCCTCCACGAACGCCGATACAAGCTCCTCGACCCGCACAGCTACGAACTGGTCGGGAGCGAGGGCCTTCATTGCATTGGAAATCGCGTCGAAATCAGACTGACCATACGAGTAGCCTATGCTCCGAACGCCGAACTTCGCTCCAACCCGCGAATCCGGTGTCAGCGTATGGAGCAAACCGCATCTAGCTGCATAGAGCTCAAGAGCGGTGCACTCCAGCGCGCTATCGGGGAGCAGATAGCTATCGACCCATCTCGTGAACGACTCGCGCACCGACTGATCCGCCGGGGCGGTTAGCCAGCTCAGCGCGTCAATCCCGGTGTAAAGCAAAATCAGGGCCGGGATGGGTAGGCCTTCCGCAACGCAGCGCTCGATTCCCTGACGGAGCTGAACAAGCGTTCGCGATGTTCCCTCGGCGTGCTCCATTCATCTATCCGGTGAGATTCAGCATCATCTTGTCTGGTGCAGCTCGCAGCAGCGGGCACGGTTCTTCCGAACACACGGACTCGCCAACTAGGCGCGTCTTTCGGGCGCCCGCGATCTCATATAGAGCTTGCCGAGCGAAGTCAGCTGAACTTCCGCTGCGTCAGCCAAGTAGGCATTCCTTGGAACAGTCATCACCAAGCCAAAGTTCCGCAGCGGACGAATCAGCTTTCGCTGGCTTGATGAAGGCTTCTCTGGATACTGAATGGCGCCCGAGGCGTGGATCTCGTCTAGGTACGCCTGCTCCGAGTCAGTGAGCGAGCCGCCCACTTGCTCCTGGAGTGCTCCTTCCAGCTCGGGAAGGCTCGTCTCGATCTTCTGGCCGAAGAGAGAAAGCGTGAGCTTCGAGCCACCGAGCAAGGCGGGAAGACTACCGCGAACCACCACGACTCCGATCAGTGCAACTACAGGCCAAGCGAGAACTTTCAGTAACTTGATCGTCTCATCTAAAGACAACATGACCGGAAAGATGCCCCCGTATTCAGTGCCTCACATGGCTGATCTGGCCCCAGGATGCTCCGTACCGCTCAACCCGCGGACCTAGAGGAAGCTCCAGCGTGCTGAGAGGTAGGAGGAACACAGGATCATTGCATTCGCAACGAGGTACCTATTGTAGGGACCTCGCTTCTCCGTAGGAGCGTACTGTGCACGGTGAACTGTCTTGAACAGTAGCCATCCACCGATCGCGCCAACTTGAGAAGACACGATGAGCATCGGGTACGCCAGCATCTCGAAGATACCGAGAACTAGCGGTAGCCAACTCGAAGTGCGAAACGCCGTGGGCCATGGCACTTGAGTGCGAGAGGCCAGTTCGTGGGAAGTGACCGCTCGGACAGCGAGGGGGCTAGCAGCCGCCAACGCTAGGTACACGAGCCAGCAGTCAGGGCTCCTCGTAAGAAGCGTCTCCACCATCAGCTCCTTGGCTCATCCGAAGTAGCCCCTGAATGTGTAGGGAGAGATCCGCTCATCCAGCGGGACCAGCTTCCGACGAAACGGCACAAAAGGGCAACACAGAAAGGTCTCTGGGACAGCCCCGAACAGAGGAATGCGCAAGCTCGATTGCCCTCCCGACACTACCAATCGGGCGACTATGCGATGTTGCCTCCCAGCACGCTCGGCCCACCCGTCGCGGGAAGGCGTCGACCGGTTCCCGTCGTGAGCCTCGTCGAGCTGGAAGACGACCGGGGCACGGAGTTGATGAAGCCACTCGCTGAGCGCACCCCACCGGAGACGGAGAGAAGCGCCCCCTCGATGGCCTGGTTGCGAGCAGCGCGCTTGAAGGCACGGCCCTCTGCCACCTGTTGGGCTGCCAGCCGTCGCCCGCGCTCACGGAGGCGCTGAACAGCGAACTGCTCGCGGAAGACGCTCTCCGCCAGCTGGCCCAGGGGCGTGCCCGTATCGACCCGCACGCCGGCACCGGCGAACGAGGACCGAATGGTCCCGCGTTCGTAGAGCCCCTCCAGTCTGCGGAGGAACACCTCCTGCTCGGCGTCCTGCCGAATCTGAATCGCGTTCTTCCGCGCTGTGCGCCGAGCGCGAACGCCCGCGCGACGCAGCTCCACGGCATTGAGGATCGATCCTGCCCCCTGCCCAGCCAGGCCGAGGGCGAGTAGTGCGGCGGCTGCTGCCATTATCCGAGACTCCTATTCGAGAGAAGGGGTGTTCCGAGGGCATTGCGGCGGTTCTGCTCCGCCAGGTTCCCGCCGGTGCCCAAGAGCGAGGTTCGCCCTTGCGAGCTACGGACCCGGAACTGGGTCAGCGCCGCCTTCCGACGCTCTCGCTCCACCTCCTCCGGGTCTGCCTCGTCTTCGGGAACGGGTGGGTTCCGGCCTGTCGTATCGCCGAGATTCTTCCGGGCGATGCCGCGCAACGCGGGGTCGAGCAGCGGGCCAGCCAGCAAGCTGGTGACGGCGCTGCCCGTGCTGTCCCGCAGCGTGCGGCGAACGACTTTCTTGAAGGTGCCCATCAGGCCGCCTCCTTCGCTGTTTGGGGAAGGAGCAAGTGCCATGCGCCGGGCTTGTTGAGCGCCACCAACGTGCCCGAGCCGGGGGGCAATGCGTGTGGTCCGAAAGCGCAATGCAGCCGACCGGTGTGGCCGCTCAGCGTGTACCGGCCGCCGACGCGGACGCAGTTGACGAAAAACCGGGCTTCGATCCAGTCATCGGATTCCGGATTGCCGATGCCAACCCCCTTGTTCCCAGGCACGAGCGGCGAGTGGGCGTCATCGAGGGCGCCGTGACCGCCGACCAGCACCCCGAGCGGCGTGATGAGGTTCACGCGGGGCGACCGCCGTGCGTTCTCAGCCGTGCCGCGAGGCACCACGAGCTCTACCCGTACTGAGGCGCCGCCCTCCTCCGCGAACAGTCCACCATCGCTCGCTTGTAGGGCCGTGAGCCCCATCAACTTGGCGGAACCACCACACACGCTCGCATTGGTTGTGAGCGTGTAGTCCATGGTCAGCTCGTGGTTCGCGTAGTTGATCGCCTGTTTGACGACAGGTGTCGGAATCGCAATCTCGACGCGTTGGGTGTTCATCAGCTCTCCTTCTTTGCCGTCACGCCGTGGTGCGTTCGGCGACGGTGCAGCTCATCGAGCTCGGCACGGCGCTTTGCGTGGTCGGGGTGCCCGCCGTCGAGCAGCTCCCGCTTATGCTTTTCCCAGAAGGTATTGATCGCGTCCGCTTCAACCGCTTCACCTTCACCGAGACGCGCCACTCGCTCTTGCTCGGCGCGAGCCTCGGAACGGGCCACGATCCGGTGCAGCCCGTCCAGCTGGCGCCGTCGCAGATCCTGCAGCGGGTGACCGTTCGAGTAGAGCTCCCGGTCATGAGCAAGACGGAAGCGGCCTATTTCGTCGCGAGCCTGTGCGGAAGTCAACGACAGTGGGTCGACGCCGGTCTCCAGGCGATAGCTCTCGAACTCACTCGCTTGCTGCGCGAGTCGACGAATGACGTGCGGGTTGTTGCCGCGCGTTCCGAACTCGGGATCGGGCTCGTTCACGAGCGCGTCGAACTCGCTACCGAAAACGCGCTGGGCGAAGACCGACGCCGACTCGACGGCCTCGTGAGCGGGCTGACTCGGGTTGGCTGCTTCGAGCTGGTCGAGCGCGAGGCTGCGGGGATCGGGCGGCGACGCCGGGACGGGCAGGGAAACAGTCGCCGAGGTGGCGTTTTCCGACGCCGCCGCCGAATCAGATTCCTGGGTGAGGATGGATTCCATGGCTGAGAGCCTCCTGGTGCTTGGAGGAACTCCCACGAGGCCATCGGCGGTCGCGCGACCGTATCGAGAATCTCACCTCTATGTTTCCCCCGAGATGACATTCTACACCACGAGGATCAGGAATTGGGCCGCAATCTCGCCCTACTCATTCGTGTGTTCTTTTGACGGCCCGTTTGACGGCCAACGGGGCGCACACCGCCAGACACTGATGGATGGTCGGGCCCGCAAGCCACCGAAGTCACACGCACCCGGACAACCGTGGACGCACCCCTTTCAGCTTCCCAAGCTGAGGGTCGCCGGTTCGAACCCGGTCTCGCGCTCCAGGTTTTCGGAGCCCCTTCGCGTGTTTGCGCGAGGGGGCTTCGTCGTTTTAGGGGCCTGCCGCGCTGCATGAACTTTGCGGCCAGGGATGCGTCCCAGTCCTGGGTCTCCCATGGACGCTCGAAGATCGGGCCTCGCCTCCACGTCGCTCTGCGTGTGATGATGCAACGACCAAACGGAGGCCCGATGCGTCACGTCCGGTTCACGCTGCTCCTCGCCTGCCTCACCTTGCTGGGTGCGACCTCCAGCTCCGCTGTCGTCATCAACAACGGCAAGGCCCCGCCGAATCCGGAGAACGTCATCGACGGCGGCGATCCCGTCGCCCTTTGGGTTCGCAACGCGCGTTGCACGATGACGCCGTGCGCCCTTCCCGGCCGGTCGACGACAGCCGAGATCACCGGCAGCGCGCTCATCACCCAGGTCACCGTCTCCGAGTCCTCCGTGTTGCAGATCACCGGCGGGCGCATCGACGCGAACGCGTTTCCGATCATGACGCTGCACGAACAGGCCACCCTCGTCGCCCTGGGCGGCAGCGTCGGGCGCGCCGTGCGCCTCGAGGATGCGACGCGCGCAGTCATCGACGGAGGCGTCTTCGAGGATTCCGTTTCATTGGGCCCCGGCCCTCGCTACCCCGCGCCCTTCGCGCCCGAGCTGGAGCTGCTCTCCGGGGATCTGGCAGGCGGCCTCCTCGTGTTCGGCAACGCGGTCGCACGGATCCAAGGAGGACGCGTCAACGACGTGGTGGCGCGCGACGACAGCGTCGTCCAGATCTTCGGAGGTCAGATCGATGGGACCGGGGTCAGCGCGGGAATCCTCACGACCGCCGATCGAGGCCGGATCGAGGTGATCGGCAGTGACTTCGCCATCGACGGGCAGCCGATCGGCTTCGGCCTGATCCCGACGACGGGACGCGCGCTGACCGGGTCCTTCGCCTCGGGTGAGCCGTTCAGCGCCTCGGTCCGGACACTCGCGGCCGAACGCCGGCGCGTGTTCGTCCTCGAGGCACCCGCTCCGCTGCCCGACGCGGACTCCGATGGCGTTCCCGACCACCGCGATTTCTGCGCCGGATTGCCCGGCGGCTCGGTCGACGCGGACGCGGACCGGGTCGGCGACGACTGCAACGATGCACTCGACCAGGACGGCGACGAGTTCGCGGACACGCTCGACGTGTGTCCAGCGATCGCCGACCCGGACCAGGCGGACGCCGACGTGAACGGGATCGGCGACGCCTGCAACGACGCGCTCGACGAGGACGGCGACGAGTACGAAGACGATGTCGACACCTGTCTCGGGCTCCCGAACGCGAATCAGGACGACAGCGACGGCGACAGCCTGGGCGACGCCTGCGACCCCTACCCGACGGACGCTGCGAACCTGGCTGCACTCGAGGCCCTCGAGACGGCGTTGATCGAGAACGAGACACTCACCCTCGAACTCGCCGAGGTCGAAACGGGCCTGCAGATGTGCCTCGACGACCCGCCGTTCCTGGATGCGGACCTCGATGGCGAGCACGATCGCACCGATCGCTGCCCGGCGACTCCAGCCGGATCCACCATCGATGGCTTTGGCTGCTCTCGCCCACAGTTCTGCGAGGGCTTCCCCGTGTCGAACCGTCGAGAACGGCGCGCCTGTCGGTTCGCGGTTTGGGGCGGACGCGACCCCTCGCGGATCCGCCGGGACTGCCGCGTGGTCGGCTGGGGGACGTCCCTCACCTGCCGCGCGATCGAACCGGGGCGCTGGTAGCGCCGGCGGAATCGCGCGACATCGCCGTCGCGGCTAGTCCGAGCGCCTCCGGGCACAGCGCCGCCGCGCGATCCCGTTCGGCATCCCCATCCCTGATACGCCCAGCGCCACGAGGAGCCCCGTGGACGGCTCGGGGACGGGCGTGAACTCGAACTGGGTGACCAGGCCAAACGGCAGCAGAAACTCGGCCTGGTCCGCGTCTGGGCCAGAAGCGAATCCGACGTTGTAACGAGAATCGCCATCGGTGTCGGCGTCGAGCCACACCACGACGCCGTCCTGGCCGGTCACCTTCCATTCGAGCAAGAGGTTCCCGAGCGCCGGGTCGTAGCGAAACGGATTCGCGAACGGAACCTCGACCTCGAAGGGGCTGGGGCTGCGGTTGTCGCTCGACTGGGAACGGATCGAGAGCGGGCCATCTCGGACGACCGCCGCGTCCGCGCCGCGGTTCGCGGCGAACGCGGACGACTGCTGATCGGGAGCGACCGATGTGGTCGAGAGGACGATCTCCACCTGGTCGAAGTTCTGGAAGAAGATCGTCTCGAACGGAGAGCGCCGAAAACGCACGCCGCTGATCTCCATCTCGCCGGCCCCGAACATGCTCGCGGCGAAGATGTGCTGGGTGCGCGATTCCCCTCGGAAACGAACGCCGATGTACCCGGCTTCCTCGTTCTCGAACTCGGGGGGCGTGACCAGCGTTGCGGCGGCCACGCCGGACGCCCAAGCCAGACACACGACCAGGAACGTCGTGGCGCACATCGAGGCGCGGGCACTCCAAGCAGAGGGACGGAACGTCATGGCGGGGCCTCCGGGCCCATCCTCTCCGCTCGGGCACACCCGCGCAGGTGCGCCTTCCTACTCCGGGTAGCGCTCGAGCGGTTGAGAGCAGTCAGCGCACGTCTCGGCCGGCGCCCGGTACTCGGTGTGGCAGCTTGGGCAGAAGCCCACCGCCCATGGATCCTGTCGCGTGGGTCCCGCGAGCAGCCCCTCAATCGGCTCCCCGAGTTCCCGGGTCAGCTGCTCCAGCGCGCGCAGCTCGAGCGGCGCGAGGACACCATCCGCGCCTCGGGCCGCCAGGATCTCGGACCGGAGTGCAGCCTGGCGCGCGTCTCCCGCCAGGAGCAATGCCGCGAGAACGGCCGGGTGAACGCGGCCCAGCGCTTCGGCCTCGACGCGGTGGTACGCACGCAACAACTGCGGCGGATAGACGAAGGCCTCGAAGAGCAGCTGGACCCGCTCGCCCAGGGCTCCCGGGCGCACCGCGCGATCGCTCCTAGCCAACGCCAGCAGACACACCAGGTGCCAGAACAGGACTGCTGGAAATGCAAGCGAAAGCGCTCTTTCGCTCCCGACGGCGGCAACCGCGATCGGCAGAAGCACGAGCAGGCCCAGGGCATAGACGTTCAGGACCCAGCGGAGGCCGCGCGTTGCACGGGCGAGCGAGTCGCTCCTCTCCGAGAAAGAAGCCACGTCGGTATCGCGCGCCAGCTGCTCCGCAGTCCCGGCGAGCCATACCTCGTTCTCGCTGCCCCCTGCGCTCGCGATCAGCGACTCGATCGCGCGCGCGCTCGCCTCACTGGCACCGCGCGCGAAAGGGCGACCATCGACGCGAACCAGCGTCCCGGTCCGCGTGACCTCGGGGGCTACCCCAGGATCCCAATCGGCCTCAGCCGCGGGCGGTGTCCATGCCGACCACCGGGAAGCCACACCCGGACTCCGGAATCCGGTCTCGGATTCGACCCAAGGCAGCCGCTCGCCAACCGGATTCGAACTCGACGGAAGCGGATTCGTGAGCCTCCACCCCGGCCCCGCGGATGCAACGAAGCCACCCGGCCCCATCCTGAAGAGCACGGAGCGCGCCGGCAAATGCACCGCACACTGCAGTCCGTACAAGAGCCACAGTGCGAACACGAACTCCACACAACCCTCACGCGACCGTCAGGGCTACCAACAGTCCTCTTTCATCCCGCTGGAAGGACCCTGCGTGGCGCCTGCCGCCCGGCATCGCTCCGAACGCCAAACCACGCGTTCAGCCGATGGGCTGCTCCGGGTCGTGCTCCGCGGATCGCCCGGAGAAGAAGAACCGCTTGATGCCCGCGCCCAGCGCCACGAAGAATACGGCAATCGGCTTCCAGAGTTTCGCAAGAAGGCCGCTTTGTGCGAGAGCCGCTGCGCCGCCACCGACCACGAGCGCGGCGAGCCCATAGGTAGCGAGCTTGTCCGTTCCCGGAACGTACTCGGCGTACGTGCTTCCCGGGCGATAGCGGTACCCCGCGAGCAGCGCATCCACCTTCGCCATCGCACTGTCCAGCTCTTCGGGAGCGGCTACGAGCGTCGCCGTCATGACACCGCGGCGCCCCAGGAGCTTCACGATGCGATTGATGTTCTGGCCCTCGTCCGTCTCACCGATGATGGCCCAGCTGAGATTGTTGGTACGCGCGTCGTAGTGGGGCTGTTCGTGCCAACCGATGATCGACATCGTGGACCAACCGCGCTCCGCGCGTTCCGCATTCGCGACTTCCGTTCCTTCGCGAATCGAGGCCAGAAGAGCGTCTGCATCCAGGTCCTCGCGCTCGGAATCGTCGACGTACCCACTCTCGTCGAACTCGAAGATCACGAACCAGCCCTCTTCATCCGAGGCCGCGGCGATCGTGCCCACCTCCATTCCGCTGATCGGATTGTGGGTGAGCTCCATCAGGCGCCGGGAGTCCTCCGCATCGAGATAGACGGTGTTCTCGTCCAGGTCGATCTCGGCCAGATCGTCACCCAGGGGCGCCGTGCCGGGACCGAGCGTCCAGGACAACTGCGGGGGCTCTTCCGAATCGGCCTGGGCCCCGATCGGGATCGGACTCGCAAGGAGAAACACGGCCCCCACCACGAGCCCGATTCGGATGCCACGGAGTTCGAACCGCATTCCCCTCCCCCTCCTTTTCGGGCAGTCAGCTGCCCATTTCTGTGTTGCGTGAACACTCTACTCGGGATTCGGCTGTGGGGGGAACGCAAGAGCGTGCCCTTTGCCGGGACCGCTCCAGGGCGTGGTTGACGGCGTTTCCGAGCGCCCGCTTCGGTAGAACCCTCGACGCCGCGCTTGGCGCGGGCGGCTCCCGAGGCGCGCGCCCAGACACCGAATCTCGCCCTGATGGCTGAACCCGCCGAAGCACTCGGATATGCACCCGATTGCCGACGACCGCCTGGCCCTCGTGCGCGACGACCTCGTCGCCCTGGACGGCCAGTTCGATCTGCTGCGCGCGAGCGACGCCCTGCCCTTCCGAAGCGTCCTCGACATCGGCTTCGGCCGCGGCGGCGCCTCGGTCTACTTCGCTTCGGCCGGGAAGCAGGTGACGGCGCTGAGCCTCACCGAGATCGGCGTCGACTACCCGCGCGAGATCGCCGACCAGGACTACCCGGCCGACCTGATGGACGAGCTCGGCATCGTGCGCAGCGGTGTCGATTTCCACGACTTCGACGCCGCGCCGGGGAGCTTCGATGCGATCTGGGCCGCCCACATCCTCGAGCACTCCCTCGACCCGGGCCGCTTCCTGCGCCGCTCCCACGCGCTGCTCGCCGACGACGGCTGGCTGTTGATCTCGGTGCCGCCCTTCAAGCACCAGGTGGTGATGGGTCACGTGTGCGTCGGCTGGAACCTCGGCCTCTTGATGCACGCGCTCGTGGTGACGGGCTTCGACGTCCGCAGCGGACGCTTCGTGCGCCACGGCTACAACATCGCCGCCTTCGTACAGAAGGGGAACCCGCTCGAACCGCTGATCGCCCGCGGCGCGAGCTACGACGAGCTCTCGGTCACCGCCTTCCAGGAACCCTACTGCGAGAGCTGCTGGCCCTTCCGGGTGAAGCAGGGCTTCGAAGGGGATCTCGAGGCCATCAACTGGGAATGGCCGGACGGCGCCGGCCCGGGCTGAGCCCTACCCCGTCAGGCGGCTGCGGCCGCCTTCGCGATCGCCTCGAACTCGTGCGCCACGGCCGGCCGTGACGCCACGCGCCCCGCCCAGTCGGCGAGATGGGAGAGTGCGGGATCGAAGCCGGCGCCCAGCGAAGCGGCGAAGCCGAGCGAGACGTAGACGCTCACGTCGGCCACCCCGAAGTCGCTGCACAGGAAGGCGCGATTGGCGAGGGTGCGGTCGAGATGCGCGTGAAACCCTCGGTACGCAGCGAGCGCGGCCTCCTGGGCTGCCGCGTCGCGGCCGTCCGCATCCGCGTCGAGAAAAACCTCACGGATCAACACCGTGAGGTGCTCTTTGCAGAAGTGGTCGCCCATGTCTTCCCACATGCGCGCCTCGGCACGTTCGCGCGGGCCCTTCGGGTAGAGCGGCACGTCCGGATGGGCCTCTTCCAGATACTCGAGGATCACCGTGGAGTCGACGACGGCGAGCCCTTCGAGCGCCAGCACCGGCACTTCTCCGCGCGGGCTCAGTGCCCGGAAGGCCTCGGGCTTCGGGCCCCAGCGGTTCTTCCGCGTCCAGGGAATCTCGCGGTGGGTGTAGGCGAGCTGCTTCTCGGCGAGCGCGATGCGCACCTTCGCGCTGAACGGACTGAGAATGCCGGACCAGAGTTCCATACGAGACCTCCCGGGCGCGAGCGCAGTGTCGCACGAGCAGGAACACCGACCATTCCCTCCCGGGTAAGGGAAACCCCGCCTCCGCCGGCCTCAGGCCTTCGCCGGGCCCGCCCCCAGTTCCTCGAAGCGCGCACCGAAGGGCTCGTTCTCGAGGTCGAGCGCGTTCACGAGGAAGCTGACGGTGTGGTAGAGGCCCACCGTGTAGATCAGCTCCAGGATCTCGAGCGGTTCGAAGTGTTCGCGCAGGCCTTCCCAACCCGCGTCCGAGAGCGTGGCCGTGTCGTGCAATTCGTCGCAGAGCCGGACCAGCGCGGCCTGGCGCGGTGCGAAGGCTGGATCGTCGGCCGTGCCATCGACCGTGGCGCGCAGCACGTCTTCTCCGAGTTCGAGCGGCCGCCCGAAGGCGTTGACATGGACGCCCCACTCGTACTCGGCGCGGCAGCGCGCGGTCGTCCGGTGGATCACGATCTCGCGATCGCGGATCGGCACGGGCCCCCGGTCGAGCACCCCAGCGCGCATGAAGCGGGGGAACAGTCGCTCGCTGCGGGCCATCACGCGGAAGAGCACGAGCGGGTCCATGCCCTCAGGCATGACGAGATCGAAGAGCTTCTGGGCCTCGGGATCGTACGGGGGGTCGACGGGGGCGATTCGGGGCATCGGTTCCTCGGCTGCGGGCGCGCTACTATTTTCGTAGCAAGCGAGAAGCTAGTGCTTCGATTTTCGTAGCGCAAGACTCCGAACGATCCACCACCGAAGGAAGCCCATGCCTCCGCCCCGTCCTGGCCAACGCGTTCGCGGCAGCCGCACCGGTCGCCCGGTCATGGCGCTGCTCGACCTGCTCGGGCGGCGCTGGACCCTGCGCGTGCTCTGGGAGCTCCGCGACGGCCCGCGCTCCTTTCGCGGACTGCGCTCGGCGTGCGACGACATCTCGCCGAGCACGCTGAACGCACGACTCACGGAACTCCGCGACGCGGGGCTCATCGTGCTGGAAGAGCCCGAAGGCTATGCCCTCACCGATCAGGCCATGGACCTCTGCAAGCTGCTCCTGCCCCTGGACGGCTGGGCCCGGCGTTGGGGGAAACGCCTGCCAACGAACGGGAGCTGAGGGCGCCGTGGTATCGTCCGCGCGGTCGTCGCACCGAAGGCCAGGAGGTTGCGGAATGCGTGGGGGTCGGGTCCGTCGGGGTGTCGTCGCGCTGGCGACCGGCATCGTGCTCGCACTTCCGGCCGCCTCGGGAGCCGCGCCACGCGGCGCCATCCTGGTGCTCGTCGACACGCTCCGCGCCGACCACGTGGGCTACGCCGGCTACGAACGTCCCACCTCCCCCGCGCTCGACGGGCTGGCGAAGCAGGGCGTCGTCTTCGAGCAGGCGATCGCCTATTCGAGCTGGACACTGCCCTCGGCCGTAGCGCTCTTCTCGGGACGTTGGGGCGACAGGCGCGCCTACGACACCGACCGACGCAAGCTGCGCCGTTCCTTCGCCGAGCACTTCCAGGCCGCCGGCGTCCGCACCGCTGCCTTCACCGAAGGCGGCTACGTCTCGCGCCATTTCGGGTTTCAGCGCGGCTTCGAAACTTATGTCGAGGAAGAGGGACCCGTGCGCCTGGTGGTCGGCGATGCCGCGGCCAAGAACCGACGCGCCGGGTCGGTCGACCGCACCTTCCGTCAGGCGATCCAGTGGCTCCGCTCGAACAAGGACGAGCGCTTCTTCCTGGTGAT
Source organism: Myxococcota bacterium (assembly GCA_039030075.1). Classification (NCBI taxonomy): domain Bacteria; kingdom Pseudomonadati; phylum Myxococcota; species Myxococcota bacterium. Next base: position 27,970 of record JBCCEW010000027.1, read on the forward strand.
CCACACCTACGAGCCCCACACCCCCTACCAGCGACACCACTTCGCGGGCCGCCTCTCGCCAGGTCGCATTGGGCCCGTCCTGCACAGTGCGCCGCTGAAGGACTTCCAGACCGGGAAGAAGCACTTCGCTCCGTCCGAGATCGAGTACATGCGCGCGCTCTACGACGGCGGCATTCTCGAAACCGACCGCCACCTGGCGAGGCTACTCGGCGCTCTGTCCGAGCTCGGTCTGTCTGGCCAAACGGTGGTCGCGGTCTCGAGCGACCACGGGGAAGAACTGGGCGATCACTACCTCGGCTTCAGCGGCGACCACGGCCACTCGCTCTACGACGAGCTCGTGCGCGTGCCGCTCGTCATCCGCGATCCGACCCGCAAGCGGCCCGTCACCCGGGTGAAGGCGCAGGTGCGCAGCATCGACATCCTGCCCACCCTCGCCGACCTGATGGGGCTGCCCCGCGCCATGGGCGTCGAAGGTCAGAGCCTCGCACCGCTCATGAACGGAACGGAACGCCAGGGACGCATCGCCTACGGGGGCGCGGTGAAGGTCGCCCCGCGCCGGAACTTCGTCCGCCACCTGGGCTGGAAGTACATCGAGGCCGTGCCCGAAGGCGCCGCGGCCAGCCCGCTCCGCCCACGCCCTGCCCCGGTCGAACTCTACGACCTCACGGCCGACCCCGGCGAGCGCAAGAACCTCGCAGCAGAGCAGCCCGAGACCGTCGAGCGCTTCCGCGCCTGGCTGGCCGCGCACCGGGCCGAAGCGCGCGGAGGGGCGCCGCAGCCCGCCGTCGACGAGGACCTGCCCGAGGAGCTTCGCGAGCGCTTGCGTTCGCTCGGCTACGTCGAGTAGCCCGCTCGCGGCGGCTTCCGCGGCCCGAAACGACGAAGCCCCGGCGAGTAGTTCTCGCCGGGGCTCTTCTCGCAGCCTCGGATTGGTTCCACCCGGGAATCGTCACCGAACGCCGCGAGCCCCCATCTCCGTGACTCCGCGTCGGAGTCACCCGATCCGGCTAGTCGTCGTAGCAGTCGTCGTCGTAGTACCGATCGCGGTAGCGCGAGTGACGGTGGCCGCGATGGCGGTAGCCGTCGTCGTAGCTCTTCTCGTACCGCTCGTAGCGCTCGTACCCGTGACGCCGACCCCGCGGCGGTCGGTCGTAGGGGTCGCCGTCGTAGTAGTGATACTCCTTGCGCACTTTGTGGATGTTGACCGGCTGATATGGCGGGTGATGGACGTAGCCGCGCTGGCGATAGCCGCGGTGCCCATACCCGTGACCCCGGTAGGGCCCGGCGTAGCCGTGACCGGGACCCAGCAGGATCTGCTGCAGGAGAAACTTGCCGCCGCCCACCACTTCGTGGGCCGCGATCGCACCCAGCGCCGTCTTGAACCCGTCTTCGAACTCGTCGCCGGCCTGCGCGGGGGTCGCCATCGCCAGCCCCGCGACGACGCCCATCGCACCCAGCCAACCTGCGGTGCGCGTCGCCTTCCCTCGATTCCTTCGCTCCATCGCGAACCTCCTCCCATTCTCGTATTCGGGGACACTTCCCGTCCGTCCGAGGCTCTTGGGTCTTGGGGGATGGGACGCCCCGCAAAAGCGGGGTATTCGCGGTTTTGGCGAATCCGGGCCGATTGCCGCGCAGATTCCCAGCAGCGCCGCGGCCGATTCCGAAGCGACTGGAATCATTCAGGATTTCAGGAGCGCCCCGACGGCCCGCCGGGTCCCCTGAATCGTCCGGGCTGGCCTACCGTCCGTCCTGGGGCCGTGGGCGGCGGCCGATTCCCGGGTGAGACGTCTCGCGTCCGCCCTGCGAGGGACCGATCTCCAAGGTGATGGCCCAAACCGACCTGCGCACCGGAATCCGACGCGCCTTGCTCGGCCTCGGGGTCGTCACGCTGGTGGCCAGTGCCGTGCTGTTCGTGAGCGTGCAGTGGCCGATCGCATTGCCGCCCCTCGAGCTGCCGGTGGTCGTCGAGAGCCGCCCGCATCGACTCGCGCCAGGGAACGACGTCGAGGCCCAGCGCCTCTGGGATCGACTCGCGCGCATCGGCTACCGCGAGACCGAGGAAGCCCGACCCGGCCCCGGCGAGTTTCATCGCAACCGCCGCGGGCTGCGCCTGCAGCGTCCGCAGCCCACCCCGCCTGGGGCGTCCCTCGAACTCCAGATCGACCTCGATACGCGGGGGCGCATCGTCGCGCTCCGCGACGACACCGGCCGCCGCCTCCGCGAAGCCCACCTGGCCCCGGAGAAGATCGAGTCCTTCCAGGGCGGGCGGCACCTCGACCGCCGGCCCGTCTCGTTGCAGGCGATCCCGCCGCATCTCGTCGACGCGGTGCTCGTGGTCGAAGACCGGCGCTTCTTCGAACACCGCGGGCTCGATCTCTGGCGCACCTTCGGCGCCTTCCTCGCCAACGTGCGGGCGCGCGGGGTCACCCAGGGCGGCAGCACCATCACCCAGCAGCTCGCGAAGAACGTCTTCCTCACCCACGAGCGAACGCTGGCGCGCAAATTGCGCGAGGCCTGGCTCTCGCTGCGCCTCGAGCGGAGCTACGACAAGCCCGAACTGCTCGAGGCCTACCTGAACACGATCTATCTGGGACAGCGCGGGCCCACCTCGATCCTCGGCATGGAAGCCGCGGCCCAGCACTACTTCGGGAAGTCGACGCGCGCACTCGACGTAGGAGACGCGGCGCTGCTCGCCGGGTTGATCCACGGCCCCGGTCTCTACAACCCCTTCACCCATCCCGAACGTGCCCAGAAGCGGCGCGATCGCGTGCTCAAAATGCTGGGTGAAACCGGCGCCCTCGAAGAAGTGGTCGTGGAACGCGCGCTGTCCAAACCGCTCGGCACTCGCGACACGCCACCCGAGCGCACCGACGCGCCCTACTTCCTCGCCAAGCTCGAACGCGACATCGAGGCGGTCGTGGGTGCCAACCAGAAGGCGCTGCGCATCCGCACCGGCCTCGATGCCGAGTGGCAACGGGTGGCCCAACGCGCCGTCGAGGCGGGGCTCACCCAGCTCGAAGCCGACTTCCCGAAGATCGTGCGGGAAGACGCCCCCCTCCAGGCAGCTCTGATCGCGATCGATCCGTCCAACGGTGCGATCCGCGCGCTCGTCGGGGGCCGCGACTGGAAGGCGAGTCAGTTCGACCGTGTGACCCAGGCGCGCCGGCAACCGGGAAGCGTCTTCAAGCCGGTCGTCGCGCTCGCCGGGCTCGCCCGGGCCGCCGACGGTCTACCCCTCTACACCCTTGCTTCGGTGCTCGAGGACGAGCCGCTACGCGTCGAGACCCCCGAAGGCGTCTGGGAGCCGGCGAACTACGACGGCGAGTTCAGTGGGACGACCAACCTGCGCACCGCCCTCGAGAAGTCCCTCAACGTGCCGATCGCGCGTCTCGGGCTCGACCTCGGGGCCGAGCGCATCGTCGCGACGGCGGAAGCGATGGGCATCGAGTCTCCGCTGCGCCCGGTCGCGAGCCTGGCGCTCGGGTCGAGCGAAGTCACTCCGCTCGAGATCGCGGAAGCCTACGCGCTCCTGGCCAACGGTGGATACCGCATCGAAGCCCGCTCCTTCGAGCAGGTTCAGGGTCCGGAGGGACCGCTCGCCCGGATCGATCCGGAACGGGTCGAGGCGTTCGCGCCCGCGGAGGTGGCTCTGGTCACATCGGCCCTCCGCGGGGCCGTCGAGCGCGGGACCGGACGCGGGCTCCGTGCCCGCGGCTATCGCGGCGACATCGCCGGCAAGACCGGTACCACGAACGATCACCGCGATGCTTGGTTCGTCGGCTACGCACCCGAACTCGTCGTCGTGGCCTGGGTCGGCTACGACGACGGCAAGTCCTTCGGCCTCACCGGCGCCCAAGCCGCGCTGCCCATCGTCGCGCGCTTCCTCGTCGACACGCTCGGAGCCCGAGGCGGCGCGAGCTTCCGACGCCCCCCACACCTCGAACGCGTGGCGATACACGCGCCCACCGGGCTCCGCGCCGGTTTCCTGTGCAGCGGCGAACCCGAGCTCTTCCTGGCCGGCACCGCGCCGCGCGAGCGCTGCGCACCGAGCTTCTTCGATCGCGACCGGACCTGGGATCGCCCGCGCGAGCAACCGCGTCCCGAGCGCCCCCGACGTCGGCGGACGGAACGGAACACCTGGTTCGACCGGGTGCTCGACGCGGTCGACGACATCGCCGAGGGCCGCTAGCAGGTTGCTGAAGAACCCTGGACAGAGCCACGCGGCGGGAATGGGTCTCAGCGGCCTGTTGACCTCAGTCGTCGAGGAGCTCCATGAAGAGATCGTCGACGTCGTCGCCTTCCTTCGGCGGCGCGTCGAGCGGCTCGTCCAGCTGGATCTCGGTCTCGGCGACCGGCTCGGCGTCGGCAGCCGGCGCGTCGAAGTCCATCACCACAGTCGACGGCGCGGCCTCGGGCAACGGTTCCATCTCGCGCTCGCCCGACGCGAAGATCGTGTCGAGTTCTTCGTCTGTCTCGAGCGGCGGCAGGGCCTGGAGCGGCTCCGGTTCCGCAGACGCCGGCGCTGCAGCCGCGGCTGCCGGAGCGGGAGCCGGTGCCACGGGGGCCTCTTCCTGCGCCGCTTCCGGCGCGCCTTCGATCGGACCCCACGCCAGGTCTGCGTAGGCCTTCTCGACGTCGTTTCGCGCAACCTGGTCGCGCTGGGCCACCCACGCCTCGAAGAGCGCGTTGTCGGCGAGGATGTTCATGCGTCCGGGCGCACCATCGGCGAGTGCGTGCAGCGCGGCGGTGGCGCCGGGCAACAGGATCTCGGGGTTCCCCCCGGCCACCTGGACGCGCGATCCGAGGTAGCCCGCCGCCTCGGCGCGCGGTAGCGCGCGGAGCTCCACCCGCACGTCGACGTGGTGGGCCAGCGTCGGGTCGGATGCGATCGTCTCGGAGAGTCCCTCGGTGCCGACCAGCACCACCGTGATCAAGCGGCGCTCCTCGTACTCGAGCTTCACGAGTGAACACACTTCCGACAGGGTCTCGACATCGGCGAGTCCCTGGGCGTCGTCGATGATCACGACGGCGCGGCGACCGTCCTCGTGGATGATCGCCAGACGCTCGTAGATCTGGCCGATCAGCACATCGCGGTCCGCCTCGGGTTCTTCGACCCCGAGCTGGCGCGCCATTCGGACGAGCAGCCAGTCGGCGCTCACCGCACGGCGCAGCACGACCATCATGCCGGCTTCGAAGAGTTCCTCTTCGAGCTCTTCGTAGAGACGGCGCACCACGCGCGTCTTCCCCGAGCCCACTCCGCCCGACAACACCACGAGCCCGCGCCCCTGACGTACGGCACGATCGATCCGTGCGAGCGCGTCCTCCTGGGAGGGCAGCCGCACGTCGAACTTGTCGAGCGGATCGCTGCGGAACGGATCCTCGACGAGCTGGAAGTGTCGTAGGTGCTCCATGGGTCCTCTTATACGAAGGAGATCTTCTTCTTCTTGCGCCGCGCCTTCGTCGCCGGCGAGGCCGGGGCGTCGGGCACGTCGCGCACGCTCTCGGCCGCGTCGGGAGCGGCTTCGTCGTCGGAGGCCTCGTCCTCGATCACGACGGCTTCGGCCTCGACTTCGTTCGCTTCGGCGACGAGGTCGTCGAAGGTCTCGCCCTCGGCGACCGCCGTGCCGTCGTCTTCCTCGAGGACCGCGTCCATCACATCGTCGAAGGACTCGAAGTCCTCGCCTGCATCCGCGTCGGGAGCGGAATCGGGATCATCGAGCCCGGCGAGCAATGACTCCACGTCCTGGAAGCCGGGGCGCTCTTCGGCGACGGCCTGCCACGCCGCGCGCGCACCGTCCAGCTCTCCCAGCATCTGCAGGGAGCGGCCCAGGTCGAGGCGTCCGGCGAGCGCCTGCTCGGGATGGAGACCATCGAGGGTCAGCAGCTGCTCGAGGTGCTCGACCGCGAGCGGCGCCTGGTCTCCATCGATTGCGCACAGGCCGATCAGGTGGAGGCACTCGGCTGTACGACCCGGGTCGGCCATCGCCGCCCGCAACTCGTGGATCGCGTCGTCGTAGAGGCCCATCTCCTTGTAGGCGATGGCCAGGTCGTAGTGGGCCTGGTGATCGCCGTCGGTCAGGGTCTCGCTCACACCCTTCTTGAACGCAGAGAACACGGCGGCGAAGCCGTCGTCGTCGCTCCCGCCGATCGAACCCGCGCTCGTGGCGTCGTCTTCGTCGTCGAACGCATCCGAGAGCGCAGCCGCCAGATCGAAGTCGCCCGCTTCCACCGGCGGCGCCGGATCGGGCTCGACCTCGGCCGCCACCGCGGCGACCTCCTCGGCCACGTCTTCGATCGTCGCGCCTGCCGGCTCCTCGGCCGACTCCTCTTCCGGCGCTTCGGACGCTGCGGCCCGCTCGGCCACGTCCTCCGAGGCGTTTTCCTCGACCACGGATGCGGGCGTCGCTTCGGCTGCGGCGTCCGCCAGGGCCGTCTTCGGCGCCTGGATCTCCTGGGTATCCGAGGGATCGGCCGTGATCTCGCCGGTCGCGTCGTCGCCCGTCTCGACGGCGACGTCGTCGACGAGTCCGACTTCATCGTCGAGAGCGACCTCATCGGCGAGTGCGGCGTCGTCGGCCGCCGCATCGAGATCCGAGAGGTCCGCGGAGTCGGCGAGGCTCTCCTCGTCGGCCACCTGCAGGGCGTCTTCATCCCGCGGAATCGCGCTTCGGGTGACCTCGCCCGAGGAACCCGCGTCGTCTGCTCCAACGGCGTCGTCGAGGGTGATCTCGGGAGCCGCCTCGGCCGCGGGCTCGGCCGCGGGAGTCGCGCCACCCAGCGCCGTCGGGCTCCCGCCCTTCGCCGCCATCACCTCACCGAGACGCACGAGCGCGCGGGGGTGGTTCGGTGCCACCGACAGCACGCGCTGATAGATGGCCTCGGCTTCGTCGAACAAGCCCTGCTGGACGTAGAAGTCGGCCTCTTCGAGGTCTTCGAGCACCTGCTGGGTCGTCGAGGTGCTGAGACTGTTGCCGTCGAAACTGTCCTGGACGGCAGCCTCGGCCATCGACAGCGACATCCCCTGGGCATCCTCGAATGGGCCGTCTTCCTGGCCGCCGCCGTCGGGAATCTCGACATCGAGGTCCGCCAGCGCTTCGTCGTCCGGGAGCGACACCGGGTCGTCCTCGCCGGCGAGATCCTCGTCGTCGATCGACAGATCGATCTCGATCGAAGCCGGGTCTTCGAAGCCGTCGTCGCCGGGCGCGCCAGCATCCGGCGTGAGCGGCGCCGACGGATCGGCCGCGGGCGGTGCCGGGTCGAGGGACGCGGCCGCGCTCTCGTCGAGGGCCGCGATTCGTCCGCGCAAGACGCGCACGGCGTCGGCATCTTCGTCTTCATCGGCGCGCTTCGCGGCGCGCAGCCAGACCTCGACGGCCCGGTCGTTCTGACCCGACTCGGCGAAGGCCTCGCCGAGCTTCTCGAGTGCCGAGCGATGGTCGGGGTCGGTCGCGATGACCTGCTCGAGGTGATCGATCGCCTTGTCACTCTTGCCGTAGCGGAGATAGACGCTCGCCTCGGCCAGCAGCTGTTCGACGTCGAACTCGGGTGCTGCCGAAGCCGCCGGGGCGCTCGCCGCCGCGGGCTTGACGATCTGCGGCTGCACGACCGGCTCGTCGAGGACGATCTCGTCGTCGAGATCGATCTCCACTTCCGCCGGCGCAGCTTCGGGCTCGGGCGTCGGTTCGGGAGCGGGCTCGTCGAGCACGATCTCGGGTCCCGCGTCGTCGAGGTCGGGACCGGACGTCGCCGGCGCGTCGTCTTCGAGGAGCGGCTCATCGAGGAGCGGATCGTCGAGGTCCGACGCGAGATCGTCCATCAGGGCGGGCTGCTGCTGCGATCCCGCGTCGTTGCCGATGCTGTCTTCGTTGCCGAAGTCGAGGGACGGCTCGAGGCCCTGGTCCTCGGGGAACTCCTGATCGAAGAGTGCGTCTTCGCCGTCCAGGAACTCGTCGTCGCCGAGGGCATCGCCGCCGTCGGCCGAGAGTTCCTGTGCCGGGACGAAGCGCTGCAGGATGCTGCGCGCCTGGTCCTCGTCCCCCCGCTGGCGATAGAGATCCGCGAGCTTCCGGTAGACCTCGCCGCGCTCGTTCGGTCGTTCGAGGCGATCGTAGAGCCCGGCGAGGACCTCGTAGCGCTCGACGGTGCCCGCATCGAGCTGCAGCGCACGCTCGGCGAGCGGGACCGCTTCGGCGAGCTTGCCGCGTTCACTCAGGTTGCGCGCGAGCGAACCCATCGCGGCGACGTTGCTCTCGTCGAGCTCGAGGATCCGTCGGTAGACGTTGCCGACGCTCTCGACGTCGCCCTGGCGTTCGAGCTCTTCGGCAGCGAGGGAGTACTCGCTCACCGCGTCCTCGTTGCGGCCTTCCTGACGCAACAGGTCGGCGACCTTGATGCGACTCATCGTGTTCGCCGGGTCGACGTTTGCCATCCGGCGGAGCAGCTCGAGCGCTTCCTCGCGCTCGCCGCTCTTGTAGTAACCGTCGGCAGCGGTCTGGAGCGCGGCGATCGCTTCCGCCGTCAGCCCCATCCGCTCGTACAGCTCGGCCAGCGGCGTGTACGCGGCCAGTCGCTCGGCATCGAGCGAGAGGATCTGCTTGAAGACGGCGACCGCGCGGGCGTCGAAGCCCTCGGTCATGTACTGCTCGGCGACGCGGGTGTAGGTATCGACCGCTTCGTCGACCTGCCCCCAACGCCGATGCGCGTCGCCGATCTCCAGACGCAGCTTGGCGTCCTTCGGATCGAGCTTCAGGAGCTTCTGGTACTCGGCCAGCGCCTTCTCTTTGGCGCCTTTCTGAGCCAGCTTCCGCGCGCTCTCGAGGATCTTCCGCTTGTTCGCCGCCAATGCCCCGCCCAGCTTCCACCGACTCGCAAGCGATCGGGGAATGGCACCGCAAGGATCCGGTGCTCATTTACCTATCGGTTGCCCAGACGCCCTCTTGAGGCAGGCATCGGCGGCCCCCACGGGGATCCACTGGGTCGGTGGGGGGCAGGCGCGGTCCTAGCGGGCGGCCTCCAGGTGGCCGAGCAAGGCTTCGAGCCCCAGGCGATAGCTCTGGGCGCCGAAGCCCGCGACCAGGCCGACGGCCACCCCCGAGACGTAGGAGTGGTGCCGGAACGACTCCCGAGCGAACACGTTCGAGAGATGGACCTCGACCACGGGCAGACCCGTGCCGGCCAGGGCATCGCGCAAGCTGACACTCGTGTGGGTCAGTCCGGCCGGGTTGATCAGCAGACCGTCGAAGGCACCGATCGCGGCCTGGATCCGGTCGACCAGCTCGCCTTCGTGGTTGCTCTGGAAGCTCTCGACGGTCGCGCCGCGTTCCTTCGCGAGGCGTGCGAGGCCCTCGTCGATGCTGACGAGGGTGTCGCGGCCGTAGATCTCCGGCTCCCGCGTTCCGAGCAGGTTGAGATTCGGTCCGTGCAGGACCAGGATCCTCGGCGACGCGCTCACGTGACCCCCACCGCGAGTTCGGTTGATCGGATCCCCGCTGGCAACGGCGCCCTTGTCCGGGCGCTAGAGCTCCTGGCGAATCGCCAGCAGGTGTCGGCGGAGGAGATAGCGCGCCTTGCCCAGGTTGCCATCCGGCGTCACCACCAGTGCGAGGAAGGTCTCCTCATCGACCGGGCGGAACACCAGGCTCATCTGGGACAGGCACACGACGGTTTCCTCGACCGCCCCGCCCTCGAGCGAATCCGAGGCCTTGCGAATCTCATCGAGGATGCGGCCGAACTCGACGCCGGCGGTGCCGAAGTCGTCCTGGAGCGCGCCATCCGGCACGGGCCCGAGCACGACCTCTTCGATCGGAATGCCGTCGGCACCCATCAGCACGGCGCCGATGCCGCCTCCGCACTCCTGAACGATTTCAGTGAGGATCGATCGAAAGCTCATTGCATTCTCCGGGCGTTGTCGAGCCAGCGCTCGAGCGTGGCGAGCGTCCCGACAGGGGCTTCGCGAAGCAGAGGCGCGGCGACGGGCTCCGCGGTGGGCACGTCTTCGAGGTTCGCACGGATCCGTGCGGCCCCCTCGCTGTCGCCCTGCCGCTCGAGGAGGGCGGCCATCGTCTCCGTCGCAAAGGTCGGGTTGTCGGCCAGCGGATCGCCGGCCACCTCGGCGATCGGCGGATCGTCTCCCGCCCAGCCGGCATCCGCTTGGATCGCAGCCTCTTCGGCCACGCGATCCGGCGTGATCATCTCTTCGATCTCGGGGGTGGCGGCCGCGAAGGCGCGCTCGAACTCATGCTCGGACACGCCCTCGGCTTCGACTTCGACTTCGGGCTCCTCCGACTCTTCCGTGACGGGAGTCTCGGGGAGCAGCTCGGCCGCCTGAGGCGCTTCGGCGTACGGGCCGAGGGCGCCCTCTGCCCAGGCCTCGAGTCGCTCGCGAACAGTCGGGTCCTTGCCCGCGTCGAGCTGGATCAACAGCCACACCATCCGGCCTTCGGCCGAGTCCGGCGACGCCACGAGACCGCGCTCGGCGGCCTCGCGCGCCTCTTCGAGGCGCCCGGCCCGGCGCAGCATCTCCGCGAGCGCGGGGAACGCGGGGTTGCCCGGATCGTGATCGCAGATGCGTTCGAGATCGGCAATCGGGTCTTCGAAAGCCACGATTCCCCCTAGCGTCCCGCGCGCGTCCGCACGGCCTTCTTCCCGCGCCCCCGAACCGTCCGCGGAAGCCCCGCGGCGATCTCCGAAGGCGTGAGCGGAACGGTCTTCGCCGACCCGATGCCTTCGAGGACCACGTACTGGATGCGCGAGTCCTGTTTCTTCTTATCGACCCCCAGGGCGTCGAGATAAGCCTTTCTGTCGAAGGCCGGCGGCTCGGTCGGCAGGCCCAGACGCGAGAGCAGGGCTTCGATCCGCTCACGGGTGCCGGCCGGGGAGAGATCGAGCGCCTCGGAGCGTTCGGCGGCGTAGACCATGCCGATCGCCACCGCCTCGCCGTGGAGGAGCCCTCGATAGCGCTTCAAGGCTTCGATGGCGTGCCCCAGCGTGTGCCCGAAGTTGAGCAACATGCGCACGCCCTGCTCGCGTTCGTCACGGCGCACGACCTCGGCCTTGATCTCGACGGCCCGCGAGATCGCGCGAACCAGTGCCTTCTCCTCGAGGTCCATCAGGGCCTCGGCATCGCGCTCCAGGGCCGCGAAGAACTCGGCGTCCCAGATCGCGGCCTTCTTCACGACCTCCGCGAAGCCGGCTGCGCGCTCGCGGTCCGGCAGGCTCCGCAGGGTCTCGATGTCGACCGCCACGAGCTTCGGCTGATGAAAGGCGCCGACCAGGTTCTTCCCCTCGGAGAGGTTCACACCGGTCTTGCCGCCGATGCTCGAATCGACCATCGCGAGGACCGTCGTGGGTACCTGGACGAAGGGAATGCCGCGCAGAAAGGTCGCGGCCACGAAGCCAGTGAGATCTCCGACCATGCCGCCACCCAGGGCGACGAGCACGGTCTTGCGGTCGACCTTCTCTTCGAGCAGGGCGTGGTAGAGCTTTTCGACCTGGCGGAGGTTCTTCGAGCGATCGCCATCGGGCACTTCGATGCGGGTCGCCCGGATCCCAGCGGACGCCAACGACCGCTTCGCGCGTCCCACGTAGCGACGCCCGACGGGCGGCACGGTGAGGATCACGGCGCGCTTCGCGCCGGTGCACACCGCCACCCGAGCGCCCAGATCGTCGAGCGTGCCGGCTCCGATCTCGACGGCGTACGAACGCTCGTCGAGCTCGACGTAGACCCGCTCGAGCTCCCTGCCCTGCCGCTTTCCCGGCGGCTTCTCACCCGTCATGCGCGGCAGTATACAAAGGTACTCGGGCCCGAAACGCGAAGCGGCGGAGATGCCCGTGGGCACCCCCGCCGCCGTCGGTCCTGGCCTCTTGGATCTAGCTGGCGTCGCCGCCCGGCGTCTGGACGATGCGCGGGCTCACGAACACCAACAGCTCCTTGCGGCTGTCGCTGTACTCGTTGCTCTTGAAGAGCCGACCGAGGCCGGGCAGTCGCGACAGGTACGGAACCCGCGACTCGCGCTCGGAGCGGTCGACCACGTAGATGCCACCGAGTACGAGCGTCTGCCCGTCCTTCACCAGCGTCTCGGTCTGGACCTGGTTCTTGGCGATCGCCGGAGAACCGGTCAGGGTGAAGACGCTGTCGTCCGGAGCGTTCCGGCTGACCTCGATCTCCATGATGATGCTGGCGTCGGCCGTGATGTGCGGCGTGACGTCGAGCTTCAGCACCGCGTCGACGAACTCGAGCTGGGCGTCACCGTTCTCGAAGGTCTGGAACGGAATCGACACACCCTGTTCGATGTTGGCCGTGCTGTTGTCCAGCGTGACGATGCGCGGGCTCGAGATGACCTTGCCGTCACCGTTGACCTCGGCTGCCTGGAGCTCGACTTCGAAGTTGAACTTCTGGTCGAGGACCGAGGCCGCGAGGCCCAACAGGCCGGTCGGGCCGGCGGTGATCGGGTTCCCGAACACCACCTGGTTGCCCAGGCCGTCGGCGATGCCGTCATCGTCACCCTGCTGGAACACGTAGTCCCGGGTACCGAGCGTGGACTCGGTGGCCGGGTTTGCCCCGAAGGTCCAACGGCTACCGAGCTCGCGCGAGAAGTCGAGGCTGGCCTCGACGATCTTCGCTTCGATCATCACCTGCGGCGTCATCGTGTCGACGGCCTTCACGAGCGCCGTCGCCTCGTCGATCACCGACGCGATGTCCTTGATGATCAGGGTGTTGGTCCGCGTGTCGGTGTTCACCGAACCGCGCGGGGTCAACAGCTCCTTGACCATGCGGGACACGTCGGCAACGTCCGCGTAGTTGACCGGCTGGAGCTTGACCACGAGGTCCTCCAGCTTCTCCTTCGCGCGACGCTCCTGAAGCCGCAGCTCCTCTTCCTGGGCCAGTACGTCCGCCGCAGCGATGCGGAGCACGTTACCGATCCGGGCGAAGCCGAGGCCCTTCGTCAGCAGGATCACGTCCAGTGCCTGGTCCCAGGGAACGTCCACGAGTCGAATCGTGACCTTCCCCTTCACCTCGTCACCGGCGATCACGTTGAGGTCGGAGACCTCGGCGATCAGGCGGAGCACGTCGGCGATGTCGACTTCCTTGAAGTCGAGGGAGATGCGACGGCCGGCGTATTCCTTGCCGTCCATCAGGCTGCCTTCGTTCAGGATCTCGATCGCGGCCGGCGGGGCGCCGTTCGCAGCGTCCGCGGGCAGCCCCGCGATCTCGAGGCCCGCTTCGGGCGGCGCGATGGCAGCCGGAGCCGTGAGCGGCGCAGGCGCGGTCACGACCGAGTCGCTACCGAGCGCCGGAGCCGAACTCGGAACCTGGGCCACCTGGGTGTCCTGGTAGGCCGGCGGCGTCGCCGCCAGACCACCCGACCGCGGGAAGTCCATGATCAGGACCGAACCGCGGCGCGTCACCGTGGGCTTCAGGTTCGCCGCCCGCTTCACGACGATCCGCACTTCGGGCGTCTCGACGTCGGGCTGATCGAAGGCCGTCACCAGCGACACCGCACCCGGGTTCTCGGGAGCGATCCGCACGGCGGCATCCGGCGAGATCTTCGCGCTCGAGATGCTCAGGATCACGGTCTCGGGCTCGGGCTCGAACACCAGGTAGTCGACGGCCGACTCGCCCATGATCATGACCCGATCGGTCTCGTCCTGGGCGTCGTACTCGACCCCGTAGATCGTGACCGGACCGCTGCCACTGTTCGCGGCAAGCGTCTCGTCAGGCGTGGTCTCGGCCAGGGGCGCCTCGTCCGAGGTCTCCCAGGCTTCGGTCTCGGTCTCTTCCCAAGCCGTCTCGGTCTCGGTCTCCGCGGCCCAAGCCTCGTCGTCCGAATCCGGGGTGACCTCGGCGACCGTCTCGGCCACCTCCGACTCCACGGTCTCGACCGGCAGCTCCTCGTCGAGGGCCTCCATCGTGTCGGCCACGACCGGGGCCGCTGCACCCATCAGGCTCGCCACCTTGTCCTCGAGCATGGCGCCCTCACCGAGCGCCACGACCAGGCCGGTGGGCACCGGAATCACCCGGCGACCATCGAAGGGAGCGTCCGCGGACCCACCGTCCACGACCACACGCACCTTGTCGGCGTGAGCACCGACCCGCACGCGACTGACCTGCGCGGAGCCGACCTCGACCTGCTGACCCTTCACCTCGCTCTGCAGCTCAGGGAGATCGAGCACCAGGCGAGCCGGATCTTCGAGCGTGAAGGTCACGGCGGTTTCGACACTGCCGTTCGCCATCAGGTGAATGAGCGAGCCCTCGCCCACCGCGCTGGCGTCGACACCCGAGAGCACGGTCGCGGCGGCCACCGAGGCCTGGGCCTCGTCACCGTCCCAACCCGTCTCGGCGTCCGCCACCGCGTCTTCCTCGGTCTCGGCGGCCCACGGATCTTCTTCCGCGGCGTCGTCCTCCCAACCGGTAGCGTCATCGCCCGAGGCGTCCGCCATCGCGTCGAGAGGCATCACGTCGATCTCGAGACCGACCTCGTTGGCCTGAATCTCGTAGTCGGCGGGACCGGTGAGCGCGATCGCCAGGCGCGTCATCGTGCCAGCGCCGGCTCCCGAATGCTCTTCCACCTCGACGCTCTCGATCAGGCCGTCACCGACCGGGATCGACCCCTCGAGGTTACCCACGGACACACTCGCGAGATCTACGATCAACCGGTCGTCCCCATCCTGGAACGCCGTGAAGATCGGCTGCACCGGCCCGATCACGGTCACCGTCGACCCCTCGACCGAGGCATCGACCATCACGTCGACCACCTCGTTCGTTACAGCCGCGGTGTCGGTCGGCGGAGCACTCGAGCTCGCGCACGCACCCATCGCGAGTACGCCACAAAGCGCAGCCGCAACAGCCACCTGGAACTTCAAAGTCTTCCACTCCAGCATCGAAATCATCCCCCTTCGTTCCGACGCATGCGCATCTCGATGTCCTTGGTCGTCTCCTGACCGAGGTAATCGACGTAGGTCTCCTTGACCACGACCGTGTTGTCATCGATCGAGATCACGTGACCTTTGTTCTTGCCCACCTTGGCGCCCTCGCCAACGATGTAACTCTCACCCGACGGATCCTCGAGCAGCGCCCGGGCATTCCCGGTACGCCACACCACGGCCACCACCTCGAGCTGCGTCAGATCGAACTGCTCGAGGGGTCCAGCCTCCGCCAGGGGCACCAGGCGATCGGGTCGATCCCAGGTGAAGCTGCGGAACGGGTCCCGCTTCCCGGTGGAGTCATAGGTGTATCCGTTGTCGATCAGTGCCACCGACGTCACCGCACTGGGGGCCGTCGCAGGCTTCCTCTCGACCGGCTTCGGCCGCTGTGCAACAGCCGCCTTCGCCGCAGCGCTACCGGCTCGGGCCTTCTCGGCCAGCGCCGCGCGCTTCGCACTCTCTTCGCGTTCCTTTGCGAAGTCGGTCGTCGTCGGACCCGAAACCTCGTTCGAGCACCCGAGCGACGTCGCGAGCATCACGCTCACGATGGCCGACCCCACCCCTCCGACGCGTCGACTCTTGCGCATCATCATGATTCGCCTCAGCCTTGGCCCACGAAGCGGAACGTCGTCGCGGTGCCATTCACCGTCAACCGCGTCTCCACTTCGGATTCGTTCGCGACCTTCATCTTGATCGCGCCCATGTTCACGATCCGGGGCAGCTTCGCGATCAGGTCGAAGAAGCGGGCAACCTCGTGATAGTTGCCC
Source organism: Myxococcota bacterium (assembly GCA_039030075.1). Classification (NCBI taxonomy): domain Bacteria; kingdom Pseudomonadati; phylum Myxococcota; species Myxococcota bacterium. Next base: position 43,659 of record JBCCEW010000027.1, read on the forward strand.
TCGAGCTTGATCGCGATCGGCACCTCGGCGTAGAAGTCGTGGACCACCTCGTTCTTACGCTTGAACGACTTGATCTCGATCCCCGCCGTCTTGCCGAGGTTGCTGATGTCCGCGAGGAGCACTTCCAGCTGCTTCTGGTTCGGCAGCTGGCGGAGCGCGGCTGCGAGCTGCACCTCGAGTTCCGTGATCTCCGCCTCGAAAGCGGAGATGTTCGCGGCGATCGAGCGTACCTCGGAGAGCTTGCGCTGAAGCTCCATCTCCTTGGCCTGGAGCGTCTTCAGACGCTCGTTCTCGGCCTCATAGATGCTGAAGTAGTAGCCCGCACAGATCGCGGCAACGATCCCGAAAAGGATGCCGATGCGGGCCCCCTTCGGGAGCTTCGCGACCTGCTCGAGACGACTCTGGAGTTCCGGTGAAAGTTCCATGGGACGCTCCGATCAGCTCTGGGCATTCTTCGGCGGCGTGACCACCGAAGCCTGGATCTTGAACTTGACGACCTTCAGCCCGTCCGGGCCCTTCGCCAGCTCGGTGCTGTCGAGATCGACGTCCGAGAAGTAGGGCGAGTCACCCAGCGAACCGAGGAAGACGGCCACCAGCTCGTTGTCGAGGCTGCGCCCCGACAGGCTGATCGTCGTGCCCTTGGTCTCCACGTTGTCGAGCCAGAGGCGCTCGGGCGTGTGGGTGGCGAGCTCGTCCATGACCCGCACCGGACCCTGCCGCGCGCGATCGAGACCTTCGATGATGTCGATCTTGCGCTCGAGGGACGCCTTCTTCTTGCGGAAGGCCTCCACTTGCTGGAGCTGGGGCTTGAACTTCTCGATGTCCGCTTCCATCTGGGCGACGCGCTGCTCGGCCACGGAGATCTGATCCGTGATCCGATCGTGGACGTACCAGATGGTCACTGCGACCAGGAGCAGCGTGATCGCGAGTTGCGTGACGTGCTGCCGCAGGTCGGCAGCACGCTTCGCCTCACGTACCGGAAGAAGGTTGATCTGAATCATCACGCCTCCGGGTCACGCAGCGCGAGGCCAACGCCGACGCTGAGTGCAGGTGCCACATCCTCGAGATACTCCGGCTCGAACTTGTTGCTGGGCAGCATCCGCTGGAGGGGGTTGAGCACCTCCACCGGAAGGCCGGTCCGCTCACGGAAGGCGTCCGGGAAGCCGGAGACCTTCGCGGCACCGCCCGAGAGGAACACCTTCTCGATGCGGCTGTCGGCGCTCGTAGCACCGTAGAAATCGAGCGAACGGCTGATCTCGCCGATCACCGTCTCGGTCACCGACTGGATCGCCCGCTCGACTTCCTGCGGCACGACGTCCTGGCTCTCCGATCCGCGACCACCGAGCTTGATCCGCTCGGCCTCCTGGAAGGAGATGGACAGCGCCTTCTGGATCTCTTCGGTGTACTGGTTGCCCGCCGTCGTGATGTCACGCGTGAAGCAGGGAACACCGTTCGAGACGATGTTGATGTTCACGACCTGGGCCCCGATGTTCACCAGCGCGACCGTCTCACCCGCGGGTTCGTAGTTCGCCTCGAAGGCGTTCTCGACCGCGAAGGCGGCGACGTCGATGGCCACCGGCACGAGCCCGGCCTCACTGATCACCTGTACGTAGTCGTCGATGAGATCCTTCTTCGCGGCGACGAGCAGCACTTCCATCTGCCCCTCATCGCTTGCGCCTTCGAGGATCTGGAAGTCGAGGTTGACCTCGTTCACGTCGAACGGGATGTACTGCTCGGCCTCCCAGCGGATCTGCTCGTCGAGTTCGTCCCGGGTCATGGAAGGCAGGCTGACCTTCTTCACGATGACCGAGTGGCCCGACACCGCCGCGGCGACGTTCTTCGTGCGGATCTTTCCGTTCTCCATCGCTTCCTGGATGGACTCGGTGATCGCGCTCGCGTTCAGGAAGGCCCCCTGAACGATCGCTTCGGAGGGCAGGTCGGCGACGCCGAGGGCCGAGAGCTCGAAGCTACCCGAGCGACCCTTCTGCGTTAGCTCGACCGCCTTGATCGTGGACGACCCGACATCGAGTCCCACGATCGACTGGCTACTGAAGCTGGGAAAGCTGAGTTTCACGTTCGTTCCCCCGTGAGGCGATGGGCCTCAGGAAGTGCGTCCCGTCGTCATCGTCACGCTGCTCTGGACCAACTCGTCCGTGACACCAAACACGCGATCCTTGTCACTGACGCGGAGCCCGAGTGCGACGAGCACCTTCCGCTTGGTATCGAGGCGGCACGGACGGCCCGCTTCGACTCGATCGATCGTCAAGGTGGACAGCCCCGCCTTGCGCGCGAGTTCCGCCTTGCTCATCATCAGAGCTTCGCGAAACCGCTGTACGTTGTTGCTCGGCACTCTCTCCCCCCAGCAGCTGCAGTCGACGTTCAGGTCCAACAGGAGCGACCTGGCAGATATCGGCGACCGGTTTCCGTGACTTGAGGTAACGCTGCCTCCGTACTGCGGCGGATTTGCGTTGTGCGTGCGCGGGGGTTGCGGCGTTTCGGAGAGGTCGAGGTGGAGCGGAATCGTTGCCTATGCGAGAGCCCGATCCGCTCACGCTTGGGCCGCATTCTTCCGATATCGGGAGCGTGCGTGGGCGCCTGCTGATCATCGATGACGACGAGGCACTGCGGGAAAGCCTGCAGCTGGTCCTCGCAGCCGAAGGCTACGAAGTCAGCTGCGCCCCTCATGCCGAGGCCGCACTCGAGGCCATCGAAGAGGCGGCCTTCGACATCGTGCTCTGCGATCTGCGGATGCCCGGCATGGACGGGATGGAGCTGCTCCCTCTCCTGGCGCGCCGTCTCCCCGAATCGACGCTGGTGATGATGTCGGCCTACGGCACCGAGGAGCTCGCCCTCGAGGCGATGCAACGCGGCGCCTACGACTATCTCGCGAAGCCCTTCCAGCCGAGCGAAGCACTGCTCACGCTTCGGAAGGCGGAACACCGCGAGCAGCTGCGCCGACGCGCCGCCGTCCTGCAGCGCGACGTGGAACGCGTGATGGGCGAGCGGCCCATCGTGGCCGCCTCACCCGTGATGATCGACCTCCTGGAGGTCATGGAGCGGACCGCGGCCTACAAGACCACGGTCCTGCTTCTCGGCGAGAGCGGGACGGGCAAGGAAGTGTTGGCGCGTGCGATCCACGCCCAGTCTCCACGGCGCGAGGAGGCCTTCGTCGCCGTCAACTGCGGGGCCATCCCCGAGAATCTGCTCGAGAGCGAGCTCTTCGGACACACGAAGGGGGCCTTCACCGGCGCAGACCGCGCCCGTCGGGGCCTCTTTTCGGAAGCCCACCAGGGCACCCTCTTCCTGGACGAGATCGCCGAGCTCCCGCTGGCGCTCCAGGTCAAGCTCCTGCGCGTCCTTCAGGAAGAGGAAGTGCGGCCCGTGGGCAGCTCCAAGGCCTCACAGGTCGACGTGCGGGTCATCGCGGCCACGGCCCGCGACCTCGAAGACATGGTCCGAGAAGGCAGCTTCCGCGAGGACCTCTACTACCGGCTCAACGTGGTCCAGCTCGAAGTCCCTGCCCTTCGCGACCGACCCCAGGACATCCCGCTCCTGGTGGATCACTTCTTCGCGAAGGCCTGTCAGAACCTCGGCCGCGACCTGCGCGGAGTCTCGGACGAGGCACTCACCCAGCTCGTCGGCTACCACTGGCCTGGAAACGTCCGCGAGCTCGAGAACGTGCTGGAGCGCGCCGTCATCCTGGCGGACGACGACGGAGTGACGCCCGGCCAGCTTCCCGAGAACGTCGTGCGGCGCGAGGAGGCGTCGGTGGGTGACAGCCCCCGCGACTTCGGCCTCAAGCGCGCCCGCAAGCGTTTCGAAGCCGATCTGATCCTGCGCGCGCTCGACGCGACCGGCGGCAACCGCACCCATGCGGCCCGCCTCCTCGAGATCAGCCATCGCGCGCTGCTCTACAAAATCAAGGAATACGGCATCGGCGACTAGCCGCTCGCGCCGCGACCGCGCCGCTCCTCGCAAGAACTTGCGCGGCTCGCCGTTTCTTGCGGATTCGAGCCCGTCGGGCGCATACGCAAGTGCCCGACGAACCTCAAGCCGCGGCGGCCGGAAACCGATTCAACGTCGGTTGGTATAGAGCTTGCGAAGAGGTAGCGACATGCGCAGCGATCTCGCCAGGAAGCGCCAGGCCGGACTGTCGATTGTCGAACTCGTGATCGTGGCGGCGATCATCGCGTTCGTCACGGCATTGGCGGTTCCCAACTTCCTACGCTGGAGTGACGACGAGCGGGTCAAGTCCGCGGCCCGTTCGGTGTCGGATGCATTCAACCTCGCCCGTTCCGAGGCGATCCGCACGGGCGACAATCACCTGCTCATCTTCGGAATGGCGCTCAGCGCCACCGAACCGATCGTCGTCGTGAACGACGGGCCCCAGACGACCGCGAACTGCACGATCGACGCGAACGAAGTGGTCCACTTCGTCGCTGCCGCTCAGGGCGTGAACTGGGGCACCTCGACGGGAGCCGCGAACGGTACCCTCGGTCCCGACGACGCCGGCGCACTCCCCGCCAACGTAGCCACCGGCTGGACCTTCTCCGATGCGGGCGGCGCCAACACGGCGAGCTGGATCCTCTTCCAGGCCGACGGCATCCCGCGCACGTTCACCGCGAGCGGAGGCGCCTGCACCGCGATCGGCACGGCCGGTCAGGGCGGCGGCGGTATCTACCTCACGAACAACAACCGCGACTACGCGGTGGTCCTTCGACCCCTCGGAACCGCGCGGGTCCACAAGTGGGACCCGAACGCGTCTGCTTGGAGCAACTGATGCAGCCGACTGCTCACCGTCACCGTCGACGCCGCTCGGGCGGCTTCTCCCTCCTCGAGGTCGTGATCGCCATCGGCATCCTGTCGTTCGGCCTGCTCGGCCTCGCCCTCATGCAGGTCCACGCCCTCACCCAGGGCCGGGCCGGCCGCCACACCGGCGACGCCGCCGCCGTCGCGCGTACCTATATCGAGCAGGTGCATCGCATTCCCTGGGCCGTGCTGACGCCGGCGGTGGGAGCCGGCTGGCAGAATCCGGCCTGGGCATCCGCACCGCCCACCTGGAACAACCTGGTCGACAACCCCGCTGGCGGCACCAGCACCGAGCACAGCTACGGCATCCAGTGGCGCGTGAGCGCGATCGGCGGCACGGCCTGTGTCCGCGACGTCGAGATCCAGGTGAACTGGACCGAGGAGAACTTCCCCGCCGGCAAGCAGGTCGTCCTCGCGACCCGCCGCTACGACTGGGGAGGTGCCACGTGCTGAGCCATTCCAGCCAGCGACGCGGCTTTACCCTCGTCGAGCTCCTCATCGCGATCGCCGCCATGGGGTTCGTGCTCGTCTACACGCTGGGCACCTTCACGGCGAACCGCAACACCTACGTGGTGATCGAGAACGTCTCGGAAGCCCACCAGAACACGCTGGCCATCGCGAGCCTCGTGGAGCGGGACATCCGCAATGCGGGCTACATGGTGCCTCCGGGCGCCGCCGCCTGCGGGGTCGATCTCGCAGCCGCGCCCGACACGCTCTTCGTCAGCGATTCGGACGCGATCCGCACCGCCGACACCCTGCCGAGCGAGCTGGCGGGCGGTTCGAACAACATCGCGCTCTCGACGATTCCGGGCAGCTGGTCGGGTCCTCAGAACATCAACCTCGGCGAACTCGCCGTCGACGACCAGGTCACCTACGACACCGACGCCACGGTGGGTGCAGACAGTGACTTCCAGGTCAATGGCGGCGTCATCTTCACCGACCTCGACAACCCGGACCGCGGCGTGCACTGCGGCATCGTGACCGCGGTGGACACCGCCAACGATCGGATCACCGTCAACAAGCTGAGCCCGGGCACGCCTGCGACTTCGGGCAACTGGGCGTTCGTGCCCGCGCACGTCTATCGCATCAACGGCAACGCCCTCGAGCGCAACGGAGTCGTGATGGCCCGCAACGTCGAGGACCTCCAGCTGGCCTGGTTCTACGACCTCGACGAGGACGGCCAGGTCGATGCGAACGAGGACCTGGGCGCTGGCGGAACCGAGCCCAACTACACGGCGGACGATATCGGCGGTGGCGGCACGAATGCCGACCCTGCCCTGCTCCGCGAGATCCGCTTCAACCTGATCGTCCGCACGGCGGAGAACGACCCGACCAACACCACCTCGGCGGGCACCGGTCAGGTCCGTGAGAACCGGGTCAACCCGCCGGGCCCGGACGGCCGCAGGCGTCGGGTCCACACCGCCACGATCCGCCTCCGGAATCTCTAGAAGTGAGGAACGCCATGGAACACGCGCACCCGCGCTCGCGTCGTGAAGGCGGCGCCGCCCTTCTGGTCGCGGTCATGATGCTCGCCCTGATGGGCATCATCGGTTTCGCGTCGATGGACACCGTCATGCGCGATCGCCAGGTCGCGGGCAATACCAGCCTCTCTCAGACGGCCCTCTATGCGGCCGACGCCGGCGTCGCCAGCACCCTGGACGTGCTTCGCACCGAGGTCACCACGTCGGCTCTGACGCCGGGCGACTGCCTCACCGGGACCGTGCCCGTAGCGACACTCCCCAACAACTCGTCGTACGGACCCGACTCGACGGCTCCGAACCAGATCTGCATGCTGGCCGCGGCCGAGCCGTGCATCGAAGACACCAGCCTCGAGCTGAGCTTCTTCTACACGGTCTGGAACATCCAGAGCGAGGGTACTGCTCCCGGCGGCGCCACTGCGCGCGTCCAGGCGACGGCCGGACGCTGCCACTCCTTCAATTGACCCCCCCGAAGCGAACCACGAACCCATCACGGAGCCCGTGAACGGCTCGATCGGCCGCGCGCACAGGCAGAACCGGAACTCGAGACGTCCTGAGGGACGTCTCCGAACGATTTTGTGGCTCCCGGATCCGGGAGCGAGGGGAGAACCAAGATGATTCGACCGATGACGCGCACGCTCGGCGTGCTTGCGAGTCTCGGCCTCTGCACTGCGTGTGGCGGCGGCGACGACTCCGCCACGACGGGAGCGTCGATGGACGCCGCCACCCAGCCCGTCGAGCAGGCCACCACCAATGCCACGAACTCGGCGCCCGCCATCACCCGGGTGGAGCTCTCTCCGAGTTCGCCCCAGCCCGGCGAACGCCTGACGGTGGAGATCCAGGCCAGCGACCCGGAGAACCAGCAGCTCCGCTACGAGTACGAGTGGTTCGTGAACGAGGTGCGCGCGGCGTCGACCGAGTCCAGCTATCACATCGAGGGCAACGTCGGGAAGGGCCAGACGATCCGCGTCTCGGTGATGGCCTACGACGGGATCGACCGCAGCCCGGCTGTCACCGACTCGGTCCGCATCGGGAACTCGGCGCCGACCCTCCATGCCCTACGGCTCGACCCCGAGGAGCGGGTCTCCGCGGGGAGTGACGTGACCGCCCGGCCCCAGGCAACGGATCAGGACGACGACCCGCTCGAGTACACCTATCGCTGGGACGTGAACGGCGAGACGGTGTGGACCGAGAGCGATGTCTTGTCGTCAGAGCTCTTCGAGCGCGGCGACTCGATCGTCGTGACCGTGACCGCCTCGGACGGGAACGACGAGAGCAACGAGATTCGCAGCGCCCCGATCCCGGTCGTGAACTCGAACCCGGTGATCACCTCGACGCCGGGCGCCTTCGACGACGAGGGCCGCTTCATCTATCCGCTCGAGGTGAGCGACCCCGACGGCGATCAGAAGTTCCGCTACCGCCTGGCGAAGGGGCCGCTCGGGATGGAGATCGACATCGTCGACGGGACCGTGCGCTGGACGCCGACCGAATCACAGGCCGGGAAGCACCCGGTCCGGATCGAGGTCAGCGACGCGAACGGGGGCATGGCGACCCAGTCCTTCCTCGTCACGCTGAACTTCGAAGACCTCGACGAGCTGGCGAACACCCCGCCGGCCTCGAACGAGTAACGCGGGCCTTCGCGCGGGACGTCTGCGGGCGTCCCGCGCTACCCCGCGTCGGCGTTTCGGACGCCGCGCCCGGACCGCGCAGCCACCGATGGGAGGCGCAGGGCGAAGACGGCCCCACCGAGCGCACCCGGCGGCTCGAGCGACAGGTGTCCTTCCTGTTGTTCTGCGACGCGCAGGGCGTTCGAGAGTCCGAGGCCCGTGCCATCCCCCGGATCCTTGGTCGTGAAGAACGGGTCGAAGATCCGTTCCAGGTCCTCGGACGCGATTCCCGGACCATCGTCCTCGACCCGGACCTCGACCGCATCGAAGCGCGTGCGGCCCTCGGCCGCCGCCGCGTCTTCCCCCGCACGGACCCGCGCAGGAGCCGGCCCCACCCGAATGGCAACCCGTCCCGAGGTGGGATCCACCGCGTCGGCGGCGTTCACCACCAGGTTCAGTACGGCCTGCACCACTGCGCTGCGGTCGGCATAGGCCTGCGGAGCCTCGGGTCGAACCTCGACTTCGAGCGCGATACCGGAGTAGCGACGCTGGGCCGACACCAGATCGACGACCTCTGCCACGAGCGCCGCCACGTCGACCGGACCCTGATCACCACGGGCGGGCCGCGAGAAGTCGAGCAGCTCGCGCAGGATCGAGCGGACGCGCGCCCCCTCGCGCTGGGCCTTCGCCAAGTGGGATCGGGTGGCGTCCTCCAGCGCGGGGTCACGCCCGACCAGATCGAGATACGCCAGCAACGCTCCCATCGGGTTGCCCACTTCATGGGCGACACCCGACGCGAGACGACCCACCGCCGCGAGGCGCTCCGCACGATCCAGACCGTCTCGTGCGGTGCGCAGGCTCTGGTTGCTCTCGCGCAGATCGGCAACCGCCTTCTGCAACGCCTCGGTGCGGGCCTCGAGCGCCTCGGCCATCTGGTTGAACGCACGCGCGACGTCCGCGGTCTCGGCCACCCCTTCTTCGGGCACGCGTTCCTCCAGGCTCCCCTCACCCACCGCGCGCACTGCGCCAGCCAGGCGTTGCAGAGGACCCACGACGCGGCCGCGCAGGACCGTGACCCCGAAGGCCGTGAAGACGGTCACCGAGCCGAGCGCCAGCCCGGCGAGCAGGAGCGGTGGCGCGGCGGGCGGTAGCCGCATGACCGAGACGCCTCGGCTCTCGGGGACGGCGAAGCGCACGGGCTCCCACGGCGCGCCCGAGGCCAGCAGAGGCGCGTTCTCGTCGCGCGCCGCGGCCGCGATCTCGAGCGATGCGGCATCGATGGTTTGATCGGTGGCGCGCGGCTGGACCGTCCCGTCCGGACGCACCAGCCACCAGTCACTGCCCGGCGGTCCCAGCTTGAGTCCGAGCGGTGCGTCCGCCGCCTTCACCAGCGACTGGGCGGCGAGCGGGCGCAGCTGCTCGAGCTGGTCGCTCTGGATCCGCAGCCCGAGCGACACGAGCAAGCTCGTCGCGGTGGCCATGACGAGGCCGAGCCCGATCAGCAGCTCGGCCTGGAGGCCTCGCAGGCGGGGCGGCCCGGTGCGCCAGCCCACGGGTCAGCTCCCGGGTTCGGGGTCGTCGAGTCCGAGCTTCTCGAGGCGATAGCGGAAGGACCGGAAGGAGATCCCCAGCCGTTGGGCCGCCTTCTTCTTCACGCCACCCGACTGCTCGAGCGCCTCGCGCAACAGACCCCGTTCGAAGTCGGCGAGGACCTCTTCGAGCTGGAAGCCCTCGTCGGGAATCCGCTCGCGACGCGGGGTGGACTGCGTGCGGACCACCGTCGGCGGGAGCACGTCCACGCCGATCTCGTCCTCCCGGGACAAGGCGACCGCGCGCTCGACGATGTTCTCGAGTTCCCGGACGTTCCCCGGGAACTCGTAGTTCGCCAGCCGCTCCATCGCCGCCGGACCCAAGCGCTTCGCCCCCGCGCCGAACTCCTGGCTGTACTTCTCCACGAAGTGGGCCACCAACAGCGGCACGTCCTCTCGGCGTTCGCGCAACGCGGGAAGCTCGACCTCGATCACGTTCAGGCGGTAGTAGAGGTCGTCACGGAAGCGACCTTCCGAGACTTCCTGTTCCAGGCGGCGGTTCGTGGCGGCGACGATCCGGGCCTCGAACTGGATGTCCGAGGTCCCGCCCACACGACGGAAGGTCCGCTCCTGAAGCACGCGCAGCAGCTTTACCTGGAGTGGCAGCGAGAGCTCCGCGATCTCGTCGAGGAAGACCGTGCCCGAAGCCGCCGACTCGAAGAGCCCCGGCTTGTTCTGCACCGCACCCGTGAAGGCGCCCTTCACGTGCCCGAAGAGCTCGGACTCGAGCAGGTTCTCGGGGATCGCGCCGCAGTTCACCGCGACGAAGGGGCTGTCACGCCGCTCACCGTGGTCGTGGATCGAACGCGCGACGATCTCCTTACCGGTGCCGCTCTCGCCGGTGATCAGCACGTTGGCTCGGGTCGTGGCGACCTGGCCGATCAGCTCGAGCACACGCTGCATCGGGCGACTCGTGCCGATCAGGTTCCGATCGCGCACGTGGGTCTGCAGCTCGCTTCGCAACCGGCGGTTCTCCGAGGAGAGCGCCTTCTTCTCGATCGCCTTCTCGACGACGATGCGGATCTCGTCGACCTTGAACGGCTTCGTGATGTAGTCGTACGCCCCTTCCTTCATCGCCTCGATCGCGGTCTCGGTGCTCGCGAAAGCCGTCATCACGACGACCATCGTCTCGGTCTCTCCCGATTCTCGCGATTGGATGTGGCGAAGCAGGTCGAGGCCACTCGCGCCGGGCATCTGGAGATCGGTGATCACCAGATCGAAATCGTCGTGCTCGAGATGCGCGCGCGCCGCGTCGACGTCCTTGGCGGTGACGGCGGCGTAGCCCTCGCTGCGCAGGAAGATCTCGAGGAACTCCTGCATCGACGGCTCGTCGTCGACGACGAGAACGGCTCCTCGGGTGCTCACGCCAGCGCTCCCTCTCCGCAGGGCAGTCGAATCTCCACCTTCGTGGCGAAGCCCGACGGCCCCTGGGTCACCCGGATCACGCCGCGGTGCTCCTGGATCACCCGGTGGACCGTGGCGAGACCGAGCCCGGTCCCGCGCGGCTTCGTGGTGTAGAAGGGATCGAACATGTGCTCCGCGACTTCCGGCGGCACGCCCACGCCCTGATCGAGGACGCAGATCTCCACCGAGTGGGGCTTCCCCTGGGGATTGGATCGGCGATCTTCGCCTTCCTCTTGAGCCTCGTCCCGACCCGGCCGGGCCTCGATCCGGACGCAGCCTCCGTCGGGCATCGCCTGGATCGCGTTGTTCACCAGGTTCCAGAGCACCTGCCGCAGCTGGGCCGGGTCGGCATCGACCTCCAGCCCATCCGCCACGTCGCACTCCACCTCGATGCCTTCGAGGGCCGACGCCTCGAGCATGTCGAGAACGCCGTCGAAGACCTCGGTGACCAGCACCCATTCCCGGCGCGTCTCGCCGGGCCGCGCAAACTGCAGGAAGTCGCTGATCAGCCCGTCGAGACGGTCGACCTCGCGCACCACGATCTCCATCAGACGCTTCGACTCGGCGCCCGCGCCCACGGCCGGTGTCTGGGCGTGCATCATCTGGATCGATCCCGAGATCGCGGCGAGCGGATTGCGCACCTCGTGGGCGATGCTCGCGGACAGCTCACCCACCGCAGCCAGCCGCTCGGAACGGCGCAGCTCCTGCTCCATTGCGACGACGTCGGTGACGTCCTGGAAGATCACCACCTCGCCCCGGGCCTCGCCGCCGCCGTCGCGGAGCACGTAGGTCGCCAGCCCGAGATGCAGCTCGCGCCCCTCCTGGCCGGCGAAACGCATCCGCGATCGCGAGAGCGCGCCGCCTTCGCTCTGCACACAACGGAGCGCTTCGAGTCCGGGCAGGATCTCGTCGACGACACGCCCCAGCGCCTGGGATCGCGACAGCCCGGTGATGCGCTGGGCCTCCTGATTGAAGGAGGTCACATGGCCCGTGAGATCCGTCGTCAGCAAGCCACTCTTCAGGCTCTCCACCGTGTGCTGATGGAGTGTACGGAGCTGGAGCAGATCCTCGGTGCGTTCATCGAGGGCGCGACCCGCGCGCACGAGCTCCCGGGCCAGGAACCCGGCGAGCCCCCCGGCGGCGAAGAGACCCGACGACAGCACCAGCCAGCTGGTGAGCAACACGCTCGGCGGGGCGGAGCCCACCCCGGGCCCCAACCAGCCGAAGGCCCCGATCGCCAGCACCAGCCCATAGGTCGCGGAGCCGACCGCACTGCACAGCAGCGCCCCGAGCCCCGGGAAGAGCACCCCCGAGTACAGGCCGACGGCCACGTAGAGGAAGGTGAAGACGGAGTCCTTCCCACCAGAGAAGAGCACCAGCGCCGAGACCAGCGCGAGGTCGGTCGCCACGTTGATGGCGCCGAAGCGGTGAGGACGGCGGATCGCCCCGACGAAGGGCCGGTACACCAGCGTCGCCACGAAGCACAGGGCGACCGTGACGTAGAAGCCCGGCCACGACGTGGCGTGGTTCTCGGCCCCGCTGATGAAGTCGAGGATCAGCCCGATCCCGAGGCTCGCGAGAGCGAGCGCGAGCCTCGCTCCCATCAACACCAGCAGCAGGCGTTCGACCTGGCCCTGCCGGTGCTCGCGAACCCGTGAGATCACGGGAAGCCCCCTCCCCTGTCCGTCCGGAGCGCGCCCAGAACGAGCGACTAGCCGATCGTCTCGGCGATCTTGAAGATCGGGAGGTACATGGCAATCAGGAGACCACCGACGGAGCCACCGAGGAACACCATCATCAACGGCTCGAGCATCGAGGTCAGTGCGTCCACCGCCGTATCGACCTCTTCGTCGTAGAAGTCGGCGATCTTCGAGAGCATCGTCTCCATCGCACCGGTTTCCTCACCGACCGCGATCATCTGGGTCACCATCCCCGGGAAGACGTCCGACTCGGCGAGCGGCTCCGCGATCGTCTTGCCTTCCGCAATGGCGGCCCGCACGTCGCGCAGGGCATCCTCGATCACCATGTTGCCGGCGGTCCGCGCGACGATGTCGAGGCCGTCGAGAATCGGGACACCCGAAGCGATCATCGTGCCGAGGGTCCGGGTGAAGCGTGCCACCGCCACCTTCTGGAGCAGCGACCCGAAAACCGGCGCCTTCAAGAACAAGCCGTCCGTCGTCCGACGGAACTTCTCGTTCCGCTTGCGAGCGCTCAGGAAGGCAATGATCACCGTGATGATCGAGATCAGGAAGAGGCCGATCCACTCCTGCATGAAGTGCGAGAGATTCACGACGACCTGAGTGGGACCGGGAAGCTCGCCGCCGAAGTCCGCGAACATCTTCTCGAAGGTCGGGATCACGTAGACGAGCATGCCGGCAACCACGGCGATCGCCACGACCAGGACGGTGGTCGGATAGACCATCGCGCCCTTCACCTTCCGCTTCAGCGCGTCGGCCTTCTCGAGGTAGACCGCGAGGCGGTTCAGGATCGTGTCGAGAATACCGCCGATCTCACCGGCCTGGACCAGGTTGACGAAGAGATCGTCGAAGGGCTTCGGGTGCTTGCGAAGCGCGTCGGCAAAGGTCGAACCCTGCTCGACGTCGTTCTTCACCTCGCGGAGGATCTTCTTGAACGTCTTGTTCGGCTGCTGATCCGAGAGGATCTCCAGGCACTGCACGAGCGGGAGGCCCGCGTCGATCATCGTCGCGAACTGGCGCGTGAAGATGACCAGGTCGCGGGTCGTGATCCCCTCCTGGAGGAAGGGAAGATACTCGGAGACGTCCTTCGCCTTCTCCTTCACCGTCACCGGCAGGAGCATCTGCGCGCGAAGCTGTGCCATCACGGCGGCTTCGTTCACCGCCTCGATCTCACCCTTCTTCAGCGCGCCTTGGCGCGTCCGCGCCTTCCACTGAAAGATCGCCATCGTCTACTCCTTGCCCCTCGAAGAGCGCAGCATCAGGATTCGGTCGGACGGGCTGCACCCGCGCCGGGAGCTCCGGGGCCCTTGCCGATCAGGTTCCGCAGCTCTTCCGGATCCGCGCTGCGGCCCATGGCATCGTCCATCGAGACCAGGCGCCGCTGGTAGAGATTCGCCAGCGACTGGTTCATCGTCTGCATCCCGAAGCGCTCCTGACCCACCTGCATGGCCGAGTAGATCTGGTGGATCTTGTCCTCGCGCATCAGGTTCCGGATCGCCGCGTTCGGCACCATCACTTCCAGAGCCATCGCGCGACCCGGACCATTCGCCCGGGGCAGCAGCGACTGGCACATCACCCCTTCGAGCACGAAGGAGAGCTGGGCCCGCACCTGGGCCTGCTGGTACGGCGGGAACACGTCGACGATGCGGTTGATCGTCTGCACCGCCGAGTTGGTGTGCAGGGTCGCGAATGCCAAGTGACCCGTCTCGGCGACCGTGAGGGCCGCTTCGATGGTCTCGAGGTCGCGCATCTCACCAATCAGCACGACGTCCGGGTCCTGCCGTAGGATGTACTTCAGTGCCTGCTTGAAGCCGTGGGTGTCGGCCCCGACCTCACGCTGGTTGAGCACGCACCCCTTGTGGTGGTGCAGGTACTCGATCGGGTCCTCGATCGTGACGATGTGCTCGTTCCGCTCGTTGTTGATCTTGTCGATCATCGTGGCGAGCGTGGTCGACTTCCCGGAACCGGTCGGGCCCGTGACCAGGATGAGCCCCCGCGGCTTCTGCGCCAGCTCGGTGACCACCTTCGGGAGACCGAGCTCTTCGAAGGTCTTGATCTTGAAGGGAATCGCGCGGAAGGCCCCGGCCACGTTGCCGCGCTGGACGAAGATGTTGCCGCGGAAGCGGGAGAGCTTCTGCACGCTGAAAGAGAGGTCCAGCTCGTTCATCTCTTCGAACTGGTGCTTCTGGGAGTCGGTGAGCACCGAGTAGCAGAGCTGCTTCGTCTCGGGCGGAGACAGCGGCGGCATCCGCAGCGGGTGCAGCTTGCCATCGATTCGAAGCTGGGGCGCCGTGCCGGTCGTGATGTGAAGGTCGCTGGCGCCCTTCTCGATCATCGCCTTCAGCAGCTGGTGCATGTTCGCCATGAGAAATGGAACTCCTAGTAGTCAGCCGAGGAGACGCGGAAGACTTCGCTCAGGGTCGTCGTACCCTCGGCGAGCTTCGTCAGCGCACTCATCCGGAGGGTCTGCATACCGAGGCGCATCGCCTCGCGTTTGAGCTCGAGCGAGGAAGCGCCATTCAGCACGAACTCCTTCAGCTCTTCCTTGAGCTCCATCACTTCGTAGAGCGCGATTCGGCCCTTGAAACCGGTGTCCGAGCAGTTCCGGCAGCCGCGCCCCTTGTGCGGCGTGACGCCCTTCGCCTTCTCGGCGTCCATGCCCGCCTCGACGAGGGCCTCGGTCGTCACCTCGTCGTCCGTGTCCTTGCACTCTTCGCAGATCCGCCGCGCCAGGCGCTGGGCCACGATGCAGTTGACCGACGAAGAGACGAGGAAGGGCTCGATGCCCATGTTCAGGAGTCGATTGACGGTCGAGGGCGCGTCATTGGTGTGGAGCGTCGAGAGCACCATGTGGCCGGTGAGCGCCGCCTTGACGGCGATCTCGGCCGTTTCGAAGTCTCGAATCTCACCGACCATGATGATGTCGGGGTCCTGACGCAGGAACGATCGAAGCGCGGCCGCGAAGTTCAGGCCGATCTCGTCGTGCATCTGCACCTGGTTGATGCCGGCGAGGTTGAACTCGACAGGATCCTCGGCGGTGGACAGGTTCTCCGAGAGCTGGTTCAGCTCGGAGAGGGCCGAGTACAGCGTGGTCGTCTTACCGGAACCGGTGGGGCCCGTGACGAGCACCATCCCGTAGGGCTGGTGGATCGAGTTCTTGAAGACGTCGAGCTGCTCCTGCTCGAAGCCCAGCTTGGTCATGTCGAGCTGCAGGTTCGACTTGTCCAAGAGACGCAGACAGATCTTCTCGCCGAAGAGCGTCGGCAGCACCGAGACACGGAAGTCCATCTCTTTTCCGCGTCCGAGCTTCAGCTTGATGCGTCCGTCCTGGGGCAGACGCCGCTCGGCGATGTCGAGCTCGGACATGATCTTCACGCGCGAGGTGATGGCGTTCTTGAGCTTCATCGGCGGCTTCATCACTTCGTAGAGGACGCCGTCGATGCGGTAGCGGACGCGGAAGGCCTTCTCGTAGGGCTCGACGTGGATGTCCGATGCGCTCTTCTTGATCGCGTCGGTGAGGATCAGGTTCACCAGCTTGACGACGGGGGCGTCTTCCGACGCCTTCGCCATCTCGGCCATGTCGAAATCGTCGGAATCCTGGACGATGTCGATGTCCGAGTCGTCGAAGTCGCCCATGACGTCTTCGAGCGAGGACGCCTGGTCGTAGTACTGGTCATAGGCGCGTCGGATCGACTCTTCCGAGGCGACGACCGGCTGGATGTTGTAGCCGGTGAGGAACTTGATGTCGTCGAGGGCGAAGATGTTCGAGGGGTCGGCGGTCGCCAGGATCAGCGTCGATCCCGCGCGATTCACGGGCAGCACGTTGTGCTTCGTCGCGACCTCTTCCGGGACGAGTTCGATGACGGCGCGATCGATCTCGAACTCCTCGAGGTTGATCGAGGGAACGCCGTATTGCTTCGCGACGAAGTCGGCCAACTCGTTTTCATCGAGGAAGCCAAGCTTCGTGATCTGGGCCCCGAGCCGCGCGCCGCTGCCCTTCGCCTCCGTCCGTGCGTCCCGAAGCTGGTCCGCCGTCAGGAGGTTTTCCTTGACCAGGAGCTCGCCGATCCGCTCGTTCACCGAAACCCTCCAGTTCCGCAATCTCAGGCCGGGCTCTCGCGCAGCTCCCGGGAAACGCGTCCAAGACGCGGGAAGCCTGCGAGATCCCGCAGAAATATCGGCCCGCGGCGGGACCAGCTTTACCGCTGGCGCGGCCCGAAGGCGGCGCGGCGGTGCTTCAGGAGGCGCGTTCGAGTTCGCTGAGACGCGTCCGCTGACCGCGGAGCATCCAGGCTCCGAGTGCGGTGAGCGTCACCCAGAACACCACGTGGCAGAGGGTTCCGATCGCGACGGAGGTTTCCGCCGGGAGTCCAAAGCGCTCCAGCACGAGACGACACGCGGTGTGGTAGAGCCCGAAGAAGCCCGGGGCCGACGGCAGGGCCACCGCGACCCCCACGGCGGTCAAGGTCATCCAGCCAGCCGCCAGGGTCCGCTCCGTGCTCCCGAAATCGACGCCGAGTGACCAGAAGCCGGCCAGGAACGGAATTGGAGAAACCACCACCCAGATCCCGATCGAGTGAAAAAGCACCCAAACCAGGTGGGACCCGCCCCGCAGCGATGCCAGACCGTCCGCGAAGCTGCGCAGCTGCTCGAGGATCCACTCGGCCGGGCCGCGCGGAAACGGACGCAGGCCCCATTCAGCGACGGCCAGGCTGCGCTCGGGAGCCGCCCGGACCGCCACGATCGCGAGCGCCGGGAGCACGACCAGAGGGGAGAGCCAGAGGACGCCACGCTGCCAGGTCGCGACCTCCTCGCCGCCAAAGAAGGCGATGACGCCCAGTGCCAGCCCGATCACGCAGAGGGTGTCGAGGACCCGCTCGATCACCACCGTGCTCAGGATCGCGGCCGCCGACAGCCCACGCTCACGGGCCAGGAGCCAGCAGCGGATGAACTCGCCCATCCGCAGCGGGAAGACGTTGTTCGCCATGAAGCCCACCGCCACCGCGCGAAATACGGGCAGCGTGGGGAGTTCGCCCATCCCGACCAGCAGGTGCTTCCAGCGCAAGGCGCGCAGGTACACGGCGAGCAGATGCGCGGGAATCGAGACCGCGAGCAGGAGCGCCCAATCGGCACGGCGAAACTCGCGCCACACCTCGCGGAATTCGACGCCCCGCAACGCGAAGTAGAACGCGACGGCGGTGATGGCGAGCCCGAGCCAGATCCGGGGATCGCGCAGCCCTGCGGGTCGAGGGATCGGCGTCGGGTCGCTCAGGAAGCTTCCAACCGACGCTTGGCCTCGGCGACGTCCCGCGCGATCTGGGCGCGGAGCGCGTCGACACCCGGAAACTTCTGCTCGGCGCGGATGCGCGACGAGAACGACAGCTCCACCTTCCGATCGTAGAGGTCGCCCTGCCAGTCCAGCACGTGCGCCTCGGCGACCACCTCGTCTCCGTCCTTGAAGGTCGGGCGCCGTCCCACGTTGGTGACGACCGGCAGTCGAGACTCGCGGCCCGGCTCCCCTGCGTCGAGGAACCGCAGCTCTCCCGTGTAGACGCCCGGCGAGGGCAACACCTCGTTCTCGGAGTCGAGGTTCGCCGTCGGGAACCCGATCGTGCGGCCGCGCTGATCGCCCGTCACGATCCGACCGCGCACGGCGTAGGGGCGACCGAGCATCCGCCCGGCCACTTCGAGCTCGCCCTCGGCGAGGAGCCCCCGGATCCGTGTCGAATTGACGTCGCCCTCGTCCATCGTGACTTCGGGAATGATCGTGACCGCGAACCCGAGACGCGGACCGAGCTCGGTCAAGAGCCGCATCGAGCCCTTTCGGTCTCGGCCGAAGTGGAAGTCGTATCCGACGTACACCTCGGTCGGGGCGATCCGATGGTGGAGGCAATCCCGGATGAACACCTCCGGGTCGGTCTTCGCGAACTCGAGGGTGAAGGGCTCGATCACGACGGCGTCGACCCCCTGCGCCTCCAGGAGTTCGATCTTCTGCTCGGTCGTCGTGAGCAGTGCGGGTGCGCTTTCCTGGCGCAGGACCTTCCGCGGGTGGGGATCGAAGGTGTAGACGACGGCCTGCCCACCGTGCTCGCGAGCCCGTTCGACGACCGTCTCCAGGATGGCCCGATGTCCGAGATGGATCCCGTCGAAGTTGCCGACGGTCACGACGGGACGCTCGAGTTGTCCGGCAGCTTCTGCGCTGCCCTGCCAGATCCTCAACCCTGGAATCCTCGCCTCTGCTCGCGTCCAGCGCCCCGGTGTATGCCCGGGCCCCTCGGCGTGCGCCCGTCCCGCCCCTGCGGCTAGGCTCCCGCCGTGCGCATCCTGTCGCGCTACTTCGTCTTCGGCTACCTGAGGTTTTACGCCGGGATCATCGCCGTGTCGATGCTCGTCATCGCCATCATCGAGATGATGGTGAACTTCGACGACGTCATCGATTACGGGGAAGGGATCCGGGGGCTGGCATCCTACCTCTTCCTGCGGCTGCCCTCGTACTACCTGCCGTTCCTGATCCCCGTAGCGTCGTTCGGCGCGGCCTTCCTGTGCCTCGGCTTGCCGGCGCGGTCGCTAGAGATCCTGGCGACGAAGGCCAGCGGGATCTCGCCGCGACGCCTCGCCGCGCCGATCCTGGGCGTCGCCCTGCTGCTCTCCGGTCTCGCCCTGTGGCTCAACGAGACCCTGGTCCGCGATACCGCCCGGCGCTTCGACGCGGCCGAGCACGGCGGCAGCGAGGAGCTCTTCGAGTCGCGTGGGGCCTTCTGGTACCAGCGCGGAGAGACGCTCTTCAGCGTCGAGGAGGCGGACCGCGAGTCACGAGAACTGCGCGGCGTCACGATCTACGAACGCGACCGGCAGGGGCGGCTCCTGCGCAGCGTTCAGGCCGAGGCAGTCCAGATCGGCGAGGACCAGCGCTGGCGGCTGGTGAACGCGGTGTTCCGGGAGTTCTCGCCGGAGAACACCACCGCCGCGCCGCGCGTGCGGGCCGAGGCGGAGACCTGGCTCGACTTCGGCGGGGATCTGGCGCTGCTCGACGCCGACCCGCGCAATCTCTCCCTGTTCGGGCTCTCCCGCTACATCGAGGCGATCGAGCACGATGGCCGCGACACGACCCGCTACCGGGCACTCTGGCACGCCCGCGTCGCCGACCCACTGACGGTGCTCCTGTTCGCGCTGCTCGGCGCCCCTCTCGGCATGGGGGTCGAACGTTCGCGCAGCCTGGCGGTCGCCGCGCTGAAGGGCATCGTCGTCGTCGGAGCGTACTATGGGCTCCAGACGACCTTCGCCCTCATCGGCTCGGCGGGGTTCGGCATCGGCGTGGCGGCGCCCTGGCTGCTGCTGATCGGCTTCACCGCCCTCGGCCTCTGGCTGCTCTACCGAGGCGGATGATGGTCTGACGCGGGGCGGTTCCCTACCGCCGGACCTGCGTCCGCCGTCCCGCCTCAGCGTCGCCTGCGCGGTGCCGGTTTGGGCCCTTCCGGATCCTGCAGATACTGGAAGAACTCGGTGTCCGGCGAGAGCACCAGAGTGGTGCGGCTGTCGATCGACTTCCGGTAGGCCTCGAGACTGCGCAGGAACGAGTAGAACTCGGGGTCTTCGCCGTAGGACTCGGCGTAGATCCGGGTCGACTCGGCATCGCCCTCGCCGCGCGCGATCTCGGCATCGCGCCGCGCATTGGCCACGATCACACGCGCCTCGCGGTCTGCTTCGGCGCGGATCCGGCGCGCTCGCTCGTCGCCCTCGGCCCGGTTCTTCCTCGCGAGGCGTTCGCGCTCGGTCTTCATGCGGGCGAAGACCGAATCCTCGGTGCTCTTCGGAAGCTCGGTCCGGTTGATCCGGACGTCGACGATGCGCACGCCTTCATCGGCGAGCTCTCCGGTCGACACCGAAGTGATCTCTTCCATGATCGCCATTCGCTGATCCTTGAGGACCTGCGCCAGCGTGTGCTTGCCGATCACGTCGCGGACCGCACCGCGCACTTCGCGATCGATGCGCTGCTCGGCCGCCTCGCGACCCGCCGGGAAGGAAGCCTGGAACTGCTCCGCATCCACGATGCGCCACACCGTGTAGTTGTCGACGAGCAGCTGCTCGCCGTCCTTCGTCTGGATCTCGACGGCTTCGGTACGGCTGTGGAGCCAGCGCGCCGGGTAGGTTCGTGCCTCTTCGACGAATGGAATCATGAACGACAGGCCCGGCGTCGTGGTGGTGCGCACCTCACCGAAGAGCAGGATCAACTTCTGCTGGCCCTCTTTCGTGATCACGACGGGCGAGGGAAGCCCCAGGTTGGCAAGCGAAATCGCACCAACCAAGAGACCGATCAGCACCACGAAGAAGATCAGCAGTTTTCTCATTGAGAGGCCTTCCCCTGACCCAGCGGGAGATAGGGAAGCACCTGGCTGGTCCCCGGTTCGATCAACACCTTCTCCACCGACGGCAGCACCTCTTCCATCGTCTCCAGATAGAGGCGCTTCCGCGTGACGTCCTTTGCCTTCGCGTACTCGGCCGAGAGCGCCGTGAAGCGCGCGGCCTCACCGGTGGCCTCGGCGATCTTGGAGTCCCGGTAGGCGTTCGCCGACTCGACGAGTTCGATCGCTTCCGCCCGCGCGCTCGGGATGAGCTCGTTTCGGTAGCCCTCGGCCTCGTTCACGGCCCGGTTCGCGTCCTGGGTGGCGGCGACGACGTCGTCGAAGGCCGCCCGGACCGCCGCCGGCGGCTGGACGTCCTGGAGCACCACGGACTGGATCTCGATCCCGGCGTCGTACGCCGACAGAATCTCGGTGAGCTTCGTCTCGACCTGCGAGGTCAACGCCGCGCGCTCCTCGCGCAGGACGCCGTCGACCGTCATGCGGCCCACCACCTCCCGCATGGCCGCCGCCGCCGCGCTGCGGACGACCGAGATGAGGTCCGCGACGTTGTACCGCGCCTCGTACGGGTCACCGATCTTGTACTGCACGGCGTAGCTCACGCGGACGATGTTGTTGTCGCCCGTCTGCATGCGGGCCTCGTCCGCGGCGGAGGCCGCCGAGGCTTCGATCGCGTCGTTGATGCGGCCGAAGTCCTCGTTGCGCAGCTCACCCACCTTCACGATCTCGCGGGTGTCGATCGGGGGCGGCAGCGTCCACTTCAGGCCGGGCTGGGCGACCGTGTCCGAGTACTTTCCGAGCCGCAGGATCAGCGCGGCCTGGCCGGGCTCGAGCGTATAGAGCCCGAGCGAGCCCCAGAACCCGAGGACGCCGAGGATCACCAGGAAGAGCGTCGCGTTGCCGAGCGTGCGCGCGACGGAACGCTTCACCTTGGCGTCGGTCGACGCCCCCTGCCCTTTCTTGGCCACCCGCTAGGCCTCCGACTTCGGCGCGGTGCCACCCGACGTCTGCTGCATGAAGGGGCGCAGGATGTCGATCGGAATCGGGAAGATCGTCGTCGAGTTGTTCTCGGTCGCGATCTCCGAGAGAGTCTGCAGGTAGCGCAACTGGAGTGCCGATTCTTCCGAAGCCAGCACCCGGGCCGCCTCGGCGAGGCGCTGCGCGGCCATGAATTCACCTTCGGAGTGGATCACCTTCGACCGCTTCTCACGCTCGGCCTCGGCCTGCCGCGCCATTGCGCGCTGCATCTCGCTGGGCAGATCGATCTGCTTGACCTCGACCGCCCGGACCTTCACGCCCCACGGCTCGGTCTGGTCGTCGATGATCTCCTGGAGCTTCTGGTTGATCGACTCGCGCTCGGAGAGCAGGTCGTCCAGCTCGGCCTGGCCACACACGCTGCGCAGGGTCGTCTGCGCCAGCTGCGAGGTGCCGTAGAGGTAGTTCTCGACCGTGATCACCGCCTTCTCCGGGTGAAGCACGCGGAAGTAGAGCACCGCGTTGACCTTCACCGAGACGTTGTCGCGGGTGATCACCTCCTGAGGCGGCACGTCCATCACGATCTCGCGAAGACTGATGCGCACCAGGCGGTCGATGCCCGGGATGATCCATTTGAAGCCTGCGCTCTTCACCTCACGGAAGCGCCCGAGGCGGAAGATCACGCCTCGCTCGTACTCCTGCAGGATTCGAATCCCGAGGAAGAACAGCACCCCGAGAATGACGATCGCCGCCAACACACCGGTACCCATCGATCCACCCCCTTCCTTAAGAGCCGCGAGAACCTAGGACGAGCGGGGCGAGGGTCGCACGCGGAGATGCAATCCGTCGACCTCGATCACCTCGACCATCTCACCGCTCGCCACGCGGTCGAGCGCGCTCGCTTTCCAGTATTCGCCCCGGATGAAGACCTTGCCGTCGGGGTCCAGATCCGTCGTGACGCGACCCGTAGCGCCGATCAGCTCGTCTACCCCGGCAGTCTGGCGCAGCATCATCGTCCGCCCGACCAGGTAGACGACGATACCGCCGAATATTCCGAACGCCGTTACAACTGGCACGAGCACCGACCAGAAAGACACGGTCAAATCGCTGATCTCGGGCATGTCGAAGACCATGGTGCCGCCGAGCAGGAGGCATGCCAGGCCGGCTGCGAAGAGCAGGCCGTAGGAGCTCACGAAGAGCTCGGCTCCGATGAGCCCGATCCCGACCAGGAACACCATCAGCCCGACCCAGGAGAACGGCAGGATCTGGAAGGCGATCCCGGCGAGCACCAGGCAGACGAGCCCCACGACGCCGGGGATGATCATGCCCGGCTGGTTGAACTCGATGTAGAGGCAGAGCATCCCCAGGGTTCCGAGGATCACCGCGACGTTCGGGCTCGCCAGGAAGTTGAAGAGCGCGACGAGCGGCGTCATCTCGATGCGCCGGCGCTCGGCGCCCTCCAGCTGGATCGTGTGCGGGCCGCTGCGCAGCTCGACCTCGCGGCCTTCGACCTGGGCGAACAGGTCGTCGATGTCCTTGGCGACGATGTCGATCACCCCCAGTTCGAGCGCCTCGTCCTGCGTGATCGCCTCGGCTTCGCGCACGGCCTTCGCCGCCCACTCCACATTGCGATTGCGCTGCTTCGCGATCGACTCGATGAACGCCGTCGTGAACTTCTCGGCTTTTTCGGCACCGACGTCCTGACGACCGCCCTCTTCGTCGCGGGCCCCGCCCTCGCCGCTCGCGCTGACGGGCGATGCCGCCCCGATGCTCGTGCCGGGTGCCATCGCAGCGATGTGCCCCGCCATCGTGAGGAAGGCCCCGGCCGACGCCGCCCAGGCGCCTTGCGGCGAGACGAACACCAGGACAGGGACGTCGGCGTTCAGCATCGCCTGGACCATGTCCTTGGTCGCGGCGAGCAACCCGCCGGGGGTATCGAGTTCGAGGAGCACCGCCGCGGCTCCATCGGTCTCGGATTTCGCGATCGCCTGCATCAGGTGCTCGGAAGACGCGGGATTGATGGACCCGTCGATGGTCACCACGTTGACGTGCTGGGCGGCAGCCGCGAGCGGGAGCCACGCCAGAATGCCGGTGAGAGCGAGGGCGAGACGCGTCACGAGCGATCCTCCATCACGGCAGCCGGTGCCTCCAGACACTTCGACCTGTCTTTTGGACACTACGACCGGTCGTCCAGAACTCGGTCGTCCAGAAGCTTGGCGACCCGATCGAGGAGATGCCCCGCGACCTCGCTCTTCGAGAGCGGCGGCAGCGACTCGACTTCGCCCGAGGGCACGACGAAGCTGACCGTGTTGCGGTCCACGTCGAAGCCCGAGTCCGGCTCGGAAACGTCGTTGGCCACCAGGAGGTCACAACCCTTGCGGGCGATCTTGCGCCGAGCCGCCTCGAGCACGTCGTGGCTCTCGGCGGCGAATCCGACGACCAACCGGTCTCCCTTCCGCGTGCACAGCTCGGCGAGGATGTCGGGATTGCGCACCAGCTCGAGGGCCAGCCCGGCCCCGTCGGCGAGATCTTCCTTCTTGATCTTCCGGTCGGACGCCTCGGCCGGCCGAAAGTCCGCGACGGCCGCGGCCTTGACCACGATGTCCGCGGCCTCGAACTCGGCGAGGACGACCTCGCGCATCTCGAGGGCGCTCTCGACGTTCAGGCGACGGACGCCCGGGGGCGTCGGCTCGCCCGAGGGCCCCGAGACCAACACGACCTCGGCGCCGCGGCGGGCTGCCTCACGGGCGACTGCGAACCCCATCTTCCCGGAGGACCGATTGCCCAGGTAACGGACCGCATCGACGGCTTCTCGGGTCCCGCCTGCGGTGACCAGGACCCGCCGGCCTACCCAGTCGCGCGGCCCGAGGCATTCGGCGACCCGCTCGACGATGCGGACCGGGTCGGACATCCGCCCTTCGCCCTCCCAGCCGCAGGCCAGCTCCCCCGCGTCGGGTCCGACCCAGAGGGCCCCTCGCTCGCTGAGCTGGGCGACGTTGGCCCGGGTCGCCGGATGGCGCCACATGTTCACGTTCATGGCGGGCGCCAACAGCAGGGGGGCGCGGGTGGCCAGGACGAGCGTGGAGACCAGGTCGTCCGCGAGTCCGTGAGCGACGCGGGCCAGGCTGTGGGCCGTGGCCGGGGCCACGAGCACGAGATCGGCCCAGTCTGCGAGCGCGATGTGGTCGATCTCGCCCTCTTCCGCCGGGTCGAAGAGTGCGTGTCGAACCGCCTCGCCGGAAACGGTCTGGAGCGCCAACGGGCTCACGAAGCTGGCAGCGGCCTCGGTCAGGACGCAGCGGACTGCATAGCCCTGGCGCCGGAGCTGACGGACCAGCTCGGGCGCCTTGTAGGCAGCGATCCCGCCGGTCACGGCCAGGAGGACCTGCGGCGCCCGCGCGTCTGCTTCCGTCATGATCGACTTCTCCAACGGCTCCGGCCGCGACCCTGGTGGTCAATCCGCAGCGATCGGAACCGAATCCCCGTCCGCGGCCCACCCAGGCCGCCGCGTGCAGTCGCGAGCGACACTTCGTGGGGGTGGAAACGGGTGGACCAGAGAGCCGGCACCCGCCGTGCGGGATGGCCGAAAACCATGTGACACCGCGAGGTTAACGGATCCCCGAAGCACGTCGAGCGGGCCTCGGGCGGAACTCGGCGCGTGGCTCAGGACTGAAAACGCTCGCGCAGCTTCTTGGCGACGACGGGCGGGACGAACTCGTCGACCGCGCGGCCGAAGCGGGTCAGCTCCTTCAGCCGGGAGGAGCTGACGTAGAAGTACTCCTGGCTGGGCATCATGAAGATCGTCTCGACCTCCGAGTTCAGATGCTTGTTCATCAGCGCCATCTCGAACTCGTACTCGAAGTCGGACACGGCCCGGACACCGCGGAGGATGGCCCGCGCCCCGATCTCCTTGGCGAAATCGACGGTCAGGCCCTCGAAGGTGGTGACGCGCATGGCGTCATTGCCCGCCGCGACCGACTCCACCATCTCCAACCGGTCTTCGAGATCGAAGGTGCCGGTCTTGGCGACGTTGCGAGCCACGGCGAGGACGACCTCGTCGAAGAGCTGTGTCGCCCGGGTGGCGATATCCAGGTGTCCATTGGTCAGCGGGTCGAAACTCGCCGGGAAGAGCGCGATGCGACGCTCGTGGGTCATGCGTCCGAATCTCCCGTGCTCTCGGCCGGAGCGACCGCGAGCCAGTCCACGATGGTGTCCCCGTACCGGCGGCTGTCGCGATGCGCCAGCCCGGGCACGGTCGGGACAGCATGCCGCCGACTTCGTTCGATGACCAGCGTCGCGTCGGGGGCGAGCAGGGCCTGGTCGACCAGCCCGGCCAGGGGCGCGACCAGCTCCCCCAGCGCCTCGTAGGGAGGGTCGGCGAGCACCAGGTCGAAGCGATGGCCCAGCCGAGCCAGCTTTCGCACGACACCGCCGACGTCTCCGCGGCGCACGTCACACCGGGCCGTCAGGTCGAGTGCGCGCAAGTTGCGCTGCAACGCATGGATGCTTGCTCCGGAGCGCTCGACGAAGACGACCGATGCGGCCCCTCGGGAAAGCGCCTCGATGCCGAGCGTTCCGGTCCCGGCGAAGAGATCGAGGACGCGGGCGCCCTCCAAACGGGGGAGTCGCGCGAACACCGATTCGCGCACCCTGTCCGCGGTGGGGCGCACGCCGGCAGGTGCGCCCGCGAGCTTGCGCCCGGCCATCTCCCCGCCCGTGACACGCATTCGTAACCGTCGACCACCGTTTCGACTCGCTTGCACACCCGTGTGTCCTCGCGAGGCGCTCACTGTTGCTCGTAACGTATCGAAAGTGCACGAATGCACTTGCGCATGGGACCGTGACGAAACCGTCAGTCATTTCGGGCCGCTTGCTGGCCCAAAGAGCGCCGTTAAAATCGGCGCGCTGCAGCGCCGCGCGATTCATCGCCGTGCGCGTCGACGCTTCCAGTTTCGACCGGATTTGGAGTTGCGGTCGAAACGGGAAGCCAACCCCGGTGTCGAAGTTCTGGCGCGAGCTTCCCTCATCGCACGCGCAAACCTCGCGACCTACGCAGGCGCGAAGGGTTCGGCACCTCTTTTCTCAGAGACCAGGAGAGTAGTCACCCTATGGCAACGGCCACTGTCGAAAGAATGAAGCGCAAGCTCGCGAACCGGATTGCGGACGTCCGGGGCGACCGATCTCAGCGACAGTTCGCACGCGACTTGGGAGTCTTTCAGCAGAACGTGAATCGGTACGAAAGTGGCACGACGCCCCATACCGATTTCCTGATCACCCTTGCACTCAAGGAGAACGTCTCGATGGACTGGCTCCTGCTCGGCAAGGGGAAGATGAAGCGAGGCGCCCGGGGCTGATCCCGGGTACGGCCCGCCCCCCGCGCGGGCTGCCCTCCGCCAACCAAGCCAGCGGGCTCCCGAGCCGTACAGCCGGAGCACCCGCGGGGATTCGTGCGTCCGCAATTCGCCGTGTACTGCGAGTCGGCGATTTCGCGACCTCCCCTTCGATGGCAATCGGTTGCCCACTTGCGAGGTGGGTGCCGGTTGCCTGCGACGTCCGCGACCGGCAAGCTTGGGCGGCAAGTCTGCTTCTCTCTGCGCGTCCTGGACGCGCGCCTCGATCGGGGCACGCCGCTTGCTTTGGTAGGTAGCATGGCGTCCCGGAGGACCCCCCCGTTGTATCTGCTGGCAATCCTGACATTGCTGGTGTCGGCTGCCGACCACTGGACCACCTACCTGTGCCTGCGAGCACCGGTGGAGGGCTGGCAGGTGGCGGAAGCCAACCCCCTCGCCGACTGGATCTTCTCGTCGGTCGGCCTCGTGCCGGGATTGCTGATCGACAGCGGAGTCACGCTGCTTTCGGTGACGTTCCTGCTGACCACCGAGCAGATCCCCCACGTCGCCAAGAGCATCTTCTTCGGCGTGGTGATCGGGGCCACGAGCCTCGCCGTCTACAACAACTGGCAGGCGATCCAGACCCTGGGCCTGTCGCCGCTGGGGACGGTCTAGCCATGCAGCGACGCGCCCTCGCCTGTCTGTCGAGCCTGCTGCTGGGCACCCTGTCGTGCGCTGTGCTGCCCACGACCGGGCCTCCGATGTCGCTCCCGCCCGAGCCGGTCGCGGCAACGGCGGAGGCGGTCGCGCCGACCGATCCGGTGCGCGAAGCCGTCCACCAGCACCTTCTCCGCTACCAGGTCCGCAGCGGCCTCTCGGAAGCCGAACTGTCCCAGCTCGCCGACACGATCGTGATCGAGGCGCGTCGCTACGAGCTGGATCCGGCCCTGGTGGTCGCGGTCATGCACGTCGAGAGCCGATTCCACGCCTTCGCCGTGTCCCCGGTCGACGCGCTGGGCCTGATGCAGCTACTGCCCAGCACCGCCGAGTGGCTGGCGCCCTCGGTGGGTGTCGAGTGGCGCGGCCCCCAGACCCTCTTCGACCCCACGTCGAACGTGAAGCTCGGCGTCGCGTATCTTCGTCAGCTGATCGACCGCTACGACGGCAACGTGCGTACGGCCCTGCTCGCCTACAACTGGGGTCCCGGACGCATCGATGGCCGGCTGCGCCGCGGCGTGCCGCTCCCCGTCGAGTACGCCCAGCTCGTCTTCGACGCCTACGGCAGCGACGACAGCTCTTCCTGACCGGGCCTCGGCCCGACCAGGGCCGCCGCGAAGCCGTCGACGGCGTCCATCGCGTCTTGTGCTCCCGTCTGGAAGCCGTTCACCAGGATCGAGAACACGAGGGTGCGCCCGTCAGCGCGCCGTGCGAGGCCCGAGAGCCCGGTGACGCGGGTGAGCAACCCGGTCTTGGCGCGTACCCAGTGATCGGCCTCTTCGGCGCGCTTCGCGAGCGTGCCGTCGTTCCCGCCGATCGGAAGTCCGGAGACGAACTCCGCTCCATACAGAAAGGAGCGGCGACCGCGCCGGAGCGCCTCGACGAACAGCCGCGGTGAAGCGCGATTCTGGTACGAGAGCCCGGAGCCGTCGGTGATCACGAGTCCGTCCAGCGGAAGCCCCATCGCGGCGAGCTCGCTGCGGAGGACGGCCGTCCCGGCCGACCAGGTCCCCGGTGCCCCCGAATCGGCGACGGCCATCGACTTCACCAGCGCCTCACCCATCGGGTTGTTGCTGTACTTGAGGAAACGCCGCACGACGTCGGACACCGGGCGCCCCTCGAACTCGACGATTGTCTCGGCGTTCTCGGGAACCACCGCGCGGCGGGTGGTCCCTGCGACCTCGATCCCGACGGCCTCGAGCTGCAGGCGCAAGACGCTGGCCGCATAGCTGCCTGGGTCGAGCACGCTGCGGTGGAAGGTCTTCTCGCGTCCGCGGGGCCAACGTCCGCCGACGACCACCTCTTCTCCGCCCTTCCGCGCTCGCCGGTCGACGACGAGCTTCGAACGCGAACCGCGCGTCTTCGCCTGGTTCGAGATCCGCAGGAAGGGCACGGGCGGATCGACCGTGATGCGGACCGGGTCGCCTTCGGCGTCGCCGGCACCGACCTGCACGGCGAAGGCGCCGTAGTTCGCCATCAGGGCGCCGACCGGCGCGTGGTACGCGCGCGCCGAGACCGGCAGCCAGCTCGGGTGCCAGCGCTCGGCGTCGAAGAGCGTGTCGTCGATCACGAGATCGCCGCTCACCCGCCGCACGCCGGCGCGCCGCAGGTCGGCGGCGAGTCGCCAGTAGTCCTCGGAGGTGAGGCCCGGGTCCCCCCCACCCCGCACGTACAGGTTCCGGAGGGTGCCACTCGCGTCGGGCGGCCCCTCGGAGATCGCCTCGGTCACGAAGCGGTGGGTCGGGCCGAAGACCCGCAACGCGGCGAGTGCGGTGAGGATCTTGAAGTTCGAGGCCGGGACCAGGGCCCGATCGGGGTGCCGTTCGAACACGACCCGCCCGTCCGCGTCGTCGACCACCAGCACGGCGAGCTCGGCGCCTTTGAGGGCACGCGCGGACAGGCTTCTCTCGAGCGCCGCCGCGAGGGTCCCGTCCCCGGCCGCCTCCTTGCCCCCGGCCGGGACCGCCACGAACAGCAGCAGAGCCCAGGACCAGACCGCCGTCCAGCCGCCGCGTCGCACCGTCTCGGGACGGCGGGCCGCCGTGCCGCGCCCTGCCGAGGCCGAATCCACCGAATCCACCGCCGCCATCCTCGCCTCTGCATTCCGAGCGACAGCCGCGAGGGCTGCGCGCCGATGAGGGTCCGGGGGGATTGACGCGCGCGAGCTTATCCCCGAGCCTGCGCCCGAGCAATCGAAGGCGCAATGGGGGGCGCCATGCTCAATGCCATTTGGCTCGCACTCGTGCTGATCGCGGTGGTCTACGCCGCCTTCACGGGCCAGATGAAGGCGGTCGCGGCCGCCGGATTCGAGAGCGCCGAGTCGGCGGTCGGCCTCGTGATCCGGCTCGCCGGGTTCATGATCTTCATGCTCGGCGTGATGCGCGTCGTGCGCGATGCCGGCCTGCTCGCCGCGATCGCCCGGGGCCTCGCGCCGCTGCTTCGACGCCTGTTCCCTCAGGTACCCGCCGATCACCCGGCCATGGGCGCGATGATCATGAACATGGCGTCCAACATGCTGGGGATGGGGAACGCGGCCACGCCCTTCGGTCTGAAGGCGATGGTCGAGTTGAACCGCCTGAATCCGAATCCCGGCGTGGCGACCGACCCGATGGTCCTGTTCCTGGCGATCAACACCTCCGCGATCACGCTGATGGCCCCGACCGGCACCATGGCCGTCCGCGCTGCCGCGGGTTCGGCCGCTCCGGGCGCCATCTGGGTACCCACCCTGATCGCGACGATCTGTTCGACCGTGGGTGCGGTCACCGCGTACTACCTGTTGCGCGGGCGTTCGCGCTTCGCGGCGAAGCCGCTGCCCGATGCCGAGCGCCCCACCGAGGTCGCCGAGTTCGACACGAGCGCGGAGGAGCAGATCCCCGAGCCGAACACGACGCCGCTGCGCTCGGCCCTCGCCTACGGCATCGCGGCACTGTTGGTCGCGGCGGTGGGTTGGAGCATTGCCTTCCCCACCGATGGCCGCAGTCCTGCCGAGGTCGCGAAGGAGGTCGCCGAGCATTGGCTGATCCCGCTGCTGGTGGCGCTCCTGCTGCTGGCCGGGCTTCGGAGTGGGGTGCGCGTCTACGAGTCGATGGTGGCCGGCGCGCGCGAGGGCCTGGATGTCGTCGTCCGAATCGTGCCCTACCTCGTGGTCATCCTGGTCGCGGTCGGGATGTTCCGCGCGTCCGGGGCGCTCGATCTCTTGATCGCCGCCCTCGATCCGGTGACGAGTGCGTTCGGCTTCCCCGCCGCGGCGCTCCCCATGGCGTTGCTGCGGCCGCTCTCGGGTTCGGGCGCCTTCGCGGTGATGGCCGAGATCCTGGAGGCCGAGGGCGCAGACAGCTTCGTCGGAATGCTGGCGAGCACGCTCCAGGGCTCCACGGAGACGACCTTCTACGTGTTGACCGTGTACTGCGGCGCCGCGGGCATTCGCGAGGTCCGCCACGCCCTGCCCGCCTGTCTGATCGGCGATCTCTGCGGTGCAGCCGGCGCCACCTTCGCGTGCCATCTCTTCTTCGGCTGATCGCGTGACGGCCGAGGCAGTCCACGAAGACGCGATCCACGCACTCTGCCAGCGAGCGGGCTTCGAGGCCACGCAGATCGACTGGCTGGCAGCGGACCTCTCCCTGCGGCGCTTCGCGCGCGTATCCCTCGCGGGCGCCCCGGTCGCGACGGCAATCGCCCGCGTGGAAGCCCCCGAGGATCCAGCCGGGCGGCCGAGCGGCGTCGCGCCCGAGCCTCCGCTCGAGCCCATCCGCGACCTCCTCGAGCGAAACGGCCTGCCGGTGCCGAAGAGTTTCGGGATCGATGCGGACGCCGGCGTCCAACTCCTCGAGGACTGTGGACGCCTGCCGCTGCGAGACGCCGTCGCGACGCTGTCCGGGCCCGAGCGCTGGTCGCTCCACATCGAAGCGTGCGACTGGGTCGCGCGGTTGCAAGCGGTGCCGCGCGAAGCAGGCGTGGA